>CAQNVT010000101.1 GCA_948844705.1 uncultured Dorea sp. | reverse complement strand
CATGGTGCAGGGTTCGGCGATAAAAGGCCGTTTCAACAACGTTACCATAAGCCTGGGCTATAATTTTTGCTCTGGCGCACGAATAATTCCTTGCTGAACAGTATGTATATGGATACGATAATTCCGATCAGTATATTAAATATCTCACTTAAAACATTGAATACGCCGACCGTCAGATTGGACATAATCTCGTTTGTCTTATCAAGAAGATCCGTCCGCATCCAGTTCATGAACATATCCGTACCTTCCTCAATCGCCGTCTTAATGAAGGTCCCTGTCGTAGAATCATCAAGCCTTGCCTCATTCAGACGGTCCAGCGCATTTCCGATCTGTCTCGGAAGTGTAAATACCAGATTTCTTATACTTGCGTAAAGCTCCGGAATCAGCAGGTTACACAGTGCAGACACAAGAAAGAACAACAGCACAAGCGCCGCAAGTATCCCCACTCCTCTGGACAGCTTCTGCGCCTTTTCCTTCTGTGTCATCCGCTTTTCCAACACCGGTACAAGATACTGATCCACCTTATTCACAAGGGGATTCAGAAGATACGCGATGACGCAGCCGTATATAACCGGCTTCAGAACCCCGAATATGCGTGCGATCCCTTCCGACAGATCCGTCATCCTAAGCAATGCAAAATAAAACATCAGGCCTGCAGCCACCACCAGAAAATAAGTCATGCCTCTGCTGAACTGCTGTCTGATCTTGGATGGACCCTTCTTTCCGAAAATCGGCCTCTCCTCGTAATAGGCCTGCTCATTTCTGCCTTTTTCTGCTTTTGCTTCTGTTTTTTTTTCCTTATCATCCATCAGAATATTCCGACCTTTCCTGAACATATAAACTTATTATAACCTCTCTCCAAATATGCGTCAATAAAAAAAGGGAAGCCTGCCGCTTCCCTTTCTCACCCTATCTGCTTCCCGCAGATTCCATGGATTATGCACATCCACATTTAAATGTTGCACATTCTGTCTCTTCACAGTGGCAGGCATTGCCGCCCTCTACGCTGATTTTTCCGGCATGACAGTGACATTTTTCATTGTAGACACAGTCTGTCGCCTTACAGTCGATCGCACTTGTGGCAGTTGCTTCCTTCATATCATTGCTGTAGGAATTACTGTCTTTTCTCTCTGTAAAGCTGTCGCAGCATGTCTCCTGCGCACTTTTCGCAGAGCTTCCGCCGACTTCAATCTTATCCAGGTCGCAGTAATAGTCCTTATTGTGAAGGCATGACTGTACCGTACATCTTAATTCTGGCATAATATGACCTCCTTACCTTTCATAGTATCAAGGTTATTATGCCCGGATCCTTCTTTTTTACCCTGAGAATTTATTCCTCTTTTGTTGTTTCCCTTATTTCTTTTGACTCAATCTCTTTTTTAATTTCAGAAATGAATTCCTCAAGTCCCTTTTGTCCTTCATCTCCCGCAAAACGGCTTCTTACGGACACAACGCCTGCTTCTTCCTCCTTCGCGCCTACAACAAGCATATACGGGATCTTATTCATCTGAGCCTCACGGATCTTATAGCCGATCTTTTCCGCCCTTGTATCGATCTCCGCACGGATTCCCGCTTCATCGAGCGCGGCTCGCACCTTCCGGCCGTATTCCATATATTTGTCGGAAATCGGAAGCACCTTCACCTGCACCGGCGACAGCCAGGTCGGAAATGCGCCTGCAAAATGCTCGATCAAAATACCTATAAAACGCTCAATAGAACCAAACGCCACTCTGTGAATCATGATCGGGCGGTGCTTCTCTCCGTCTGCTCCCGTATATTCCAAGTCAAATCTCTGCGGCATCTGCATGTCGAGCTGGATCGTTCCGCACTGCCAGGTTCTTCCTATAGAATCCTCCAGATGAAAATCGATCTTCGGTCCGTAGAATGCCCCGTCCCCTTCATTTACCACATATTCCATTCCAAGGTCCTCGAGGGCGCCTTTAAGCCCCTCTGTAGCCATTTCCCAGTCCTCGTCGCTTCCCATGCTGTCCTCCGGCCTTGTAGAGAGCTCAACATGATATTTAAATCCGAACAGACTGTAAACCTCGTCAATGAGTCCCGCAACTCCTTTGATCTCCTCGCGGATCTGCTCCGGCGTCATAAAGATATGGGCATCATCCTGTGTGAAGCAGCGCACGCGCATCAGGCCGTGAAGCTGTCCTGATTTTTCATGTCTGTGAACGATACCCAGCTCTCCTGCGCGGAGCGGGAGATCCTTATAAGAGCGGGGCTCGGATTTATAAACCAGCATGCCGCCCGGACAGTTCATAGGCTTAACGGCAAAATCCTCCTCGTCAATGACTGTTGTATACATATTGTCCTTATAATGATCCCAGTGTCCGGAATTCTCCCACAGATGCCTGCTCAAAATAATCGGAGTGGAGATCTCAACATATCCTTTTTTCTTATGAAGCTCTCTCCAGTAATCAAGAAGCGTGTTCTTAAGCACCATGCCTTTCGGAAGGAAGAACGGAAAGCCCGGTCCCTCTTCGCACATCATAAAAAGCCCAAGCTCTTTGCCTAATTTTCTGTGATCGCGCTTCTTTGCCTCCTCCATCATGTGAAGATACTCGTCAAGCTCTGCCTTTTTCGGATAGGACACGCCATAAATTCTTGTTAGCATCTTATTCTTTTCGCTGCCGCGCCAATATGCGCCTGCAAGGCTTGTAAGCTTAAATGCCTTTACCGGCTTTGTCGTCATAAGATGCGGCCCCGCGCACAGATCCGTAAATTCTCCCTGGCTGTAAAAGCTGATTTCCTCGCCCTCCGGCAGATCCTCAATAAGCTCTACCTTGTATGGTTCATTTTTCTCCTTAAAATATGCAATTGCATCCTCTCTTGATTTGGTAAATCTTTCAATCGGCAGATTTTCCTTGACGATCTTCTTCATCTCTGCCTCTATCTTTTCCAGATCCTCGGCCACAAACGGAGTCTCTCTGTCCAGATCATAGTAAAATCCATGCTCGATTGATGGTCCGATCGCAAGCTTTGTCTCCGGATACAGCCTCTTTACTGCCTGAGCCATAATATGGGAGGTCGTGTGGAAAAATGCTCCCTTTCCCTCGTCGCTGTCAAAGGTCAGGATCTCAAGCTCGCTGTCCGCATCGATGACCGTACGTAAATCCTTTAATTCCCCGTTCACCTTTGCTGCTGTGGCAGTTCTTGCAAGACCCTCGCTTAAGTCCTTTGCAATGTCAATCACTGCCATACTCTTTTCGTACTCCTTTACAGAGCCGTCCTTTAATGTGATCTTCATGTTTTCTCCCTCTTTCTTTCCTATTTTTTCTTTTTATGGTCCTCTAAACCTTTATTAAACATATCATGAATCTCTATACATGCCTGCTTTAGAGACAGCGGCCTTCCCTCCCGGTTGATAAAGCAATGCTTAGAGGTGCCGCGGCAGTGCACCATATCTGTCCGGTCGCTGAATATCTCATAGCCCACGGTAAGCTTGATCCCGTTATATTCCTTAATATAAGTCTCTATGGTCACCGTCTCCCCGAAATGAACCATCCTGAGATAATCCGCCTCTACGGAAAGAACCGGGCTTATGATCCCCTGCTCCTCCATCTTCTCGTAGCCGATCCCCATTTGCTCCATAAAATCAGTTCTCGCCTCTTCAAACCAGCGGATATAATTAGAATGATGCACGATACCCATCTGGTCCGTCTCATAGTATTGTACCTTATGCTTGTATTTCTGAAATTCACTCATTTATTCTCACCTCGGTTTTATCCTTATTAAAAACGTACTCTTTCAAAATCCGGATGCTCTCCCGACCAGCCGGCCGGCGGCATAGTTCCAATCCTCAGCATATCCTCCCCGCTGATCTCAAATCCGAACACCTCCTGGTTCTGCTTCATTCTTTCATAGGAAGACGCCTTCGGAAGAGGGAGCACTCCCCGCTCCAAAGCGTAGCGGATACAAAGCTGTGCCGGAGATACCTGATATTTTTCCGAAAGCTCCAGAAGAAGCGGATGCTTAAGCACTCTCATTCTTCCGAGCGGACTCCATGCCTGCACAAGAATTCCTTTCCTCTTACAGTAATCCACGGTAAGCTCCTGGGTATACCCGGGATGAAATTCAATCTGGTCTGCCGCCGGAAGGATATCCGAAACATCAGAGAGAACCTCCAGGTGATGGGGCAGAAAGTTGCTGACACCAATCGCCCGTACTCTTCCTTCACGGTACAGCTCCTCCATCGCCTTCCAGGTCTCTGTAAGAAGCTTCTTCCACTCTCTCGTATCAAGATCCGGACGGGGCCAGTGGATCAGATACATGTCAAGATAATCCGTCCCCAGTCTTCGCAGGGATTCTTCAAAAGACGCCTTCGTACGTTCCGCACCCATATCACATTTCCACACCTTCGAGGAAAGAAAGATCTCCTCTCTTTTAATCCCGGAATCCCGGACCGCCCGGCCGATCTCCTCCTCGTTCTCATAGAAGGCCGCCGTGTCAAAATAGCGGTATCCGGCTTCCAGCGCCGTTTTGATCGTTTCTTCACCGTTTCCGTCCGTCGCCTTATAGGTGCCGAAACCAATGCACGGAATCCGGACCCCGTTATTCAGCTCATAGCAATCGTACATATGCTTCATACACTTCTCCTTTTCTGTCAAAAAAGATTAATAACGGTACCCATACCGAAAAAAAAATCCCTCACAGCACCTGACATGCTGCAAGGGACGAGTCTGCATGATACTCGCGGTTCCACCCCGCTTATCCTGGCCTGCGGCCAGAATCACTTATTATGATGATAACGGAATCACCGGACTGCTTTACAGCCGCTCAGAGGTAGTCTTCAGAAGGTTCCGGGATAAGAAGCTTTCAGCCTCAGGCTTCTCTCTCTTTCATCTCTTTCCCAGCTTACTCGTCTCGTCAGCGCGTTTTCGATATGCTACTATTATAACATTCTCTTTTTCTTTGTCAACCTCCAAGTTGGGGACGTAGTAAAATTAATTTTACTACGTCCCAGATTGAAAAAACCCTGTCCCCATAAGCAGCATCTTCATAAGCGCAAAAAATTCACGCACCATATAATTCACAAAGAACACCGGCGGACAGCCCGCCGGCACTGCCCGCGGATTCTTATATCCAAGTCTTCTTGCATAGCAGCATGCGCGGTACATATGAAAATTGTTGGTTACGATCCCTACCGGCAGGCTTAGGTCCCGGATATATTCCGAAGAAAGCTTAAGATTTTCCTCTGTTGTCGTGGATGAATCTTCCATACAGATCCTCGCCTCTGAAATTCCCTGCCTGGTCAGGTATTGCTTCATGGCCAGAGCCTCGGTAATATCTTCACCCTTTCCCCGGCCGCCGGATACGATCACCACAGTCTCCGGATTCTGCAGAAGATACTGCCTTGCCCGCTCGATCCTCCGGTAAAGGGAGCTGCTGAGCCGTTTTCCTCTTACCTGTGCACCGAGAACGACCAGATACGGAAGATTTTTCTCCCTGCAGGGTATCATTCCCAGCAGGATCTTAAACTCCACGGCAAAAAATATTATGCCGAAAGCAAACAGCGGATAAACCGCCTCCTCCGGTCTCACCGTTCCCAGCAGAAGAAAACTGACACCCGCTGCGATCCAGAATCTGGAAAATGTGGAGTTCCACCTCCTGATCAAAAAGCACATGAAAGCATAATATAAGAGGCAGAGAACTCCGAGAAGGGTAATTATTTTCCACAGCATTTCTTATATTTTTTCCCGGAGCCGCACGGACACGGATCATTGCGCCCGATCTTCTTTTCCTTACGGATCGTGCCGGATTCCTTCTGCTCCTTATAAAGCCTCTTAAGCTCCTCTTCCGTATAAATGTCCTTCCACTGCGGAAGCTCATACAGCCAGTCAGCCTTTGCGGCCACCATATTCTTATACAGCTTTTCCTTATCAAACGCAAGGCTTACAACCGTATTCTCATCCATTGTCTCGATCGGATTCGCTTCCTTTAAGCTGTCATTAATCCCGTCAAGGAAGCCTACCATCGTAAGGACCTCCTGCCCGTATTTCCCGGCGAGCTCTTTTACCGTCCCCTTTACCTCCTCGTCCGGATTCACCAGCAGCTTTTCGTAGATCTCCTTCTCAATCTGAAAATAGCTTCCCCAGAATCGCTGAATCTTACCCTTGTCAGCGCTCTCATCATAGGCAATATCTCTCCACTCTTCTAATAATGTACGGCTCATATTCTAATACTCCTTTGTATTCTTTTTATTTACAGCACCTGACAGCACTATGTACGCTATATTATAAAACACTTTCCTGCATTTTCAAAGTACTATTTTTCATAAATCCTTACATAAATCCTTATATTTGCTTTACTTTCCCTGCCCTTTCACTATATAATAGTAACTGTTCAGTACCTTCACAGTTACAATACAAAAGATCTTTTGCCCCAAAATCCTTATACGAAAGGCGGTATCCCCATGAAAATAAAGCGAATCCTTGCCCTTTTAGGAGCCCTTCTTCTACTGGCCATGTATGCCTCCACCCTGATCTTTTCCCTGATCGACAGCCCGCAGGCACAAAATCTTCTGACGGCCTCTATCGTCTGCACGGTTATATTTCCGATCCTGCTCTACGGCTATGCCCTCGTGTACCGCGTCACACGGCCCTCCTCTGACGATGAAAGCAATAGATCCGCAGACACCCCCGACAAAAAACAGACAGATTCCAAATAACACGAATCTGTCTGTCCTATGCTCTAACCGTATAATTCCGCCAGCATCCACATCTGATTTCCGGACAGCTTCTTCCTCCTGTCCTTGCTTTGCTCTTTCTCCTTTATCTTCCTTCTTTTTTCCAGATACTCCTCTGTCGAAATCACTTCCGGATAATCAAGTCTTTTTTTCTGCTGCATAATATTACCTCCAATCCTGCTGCCGCCCCGGATATTCCCGGAGCATGATTCCCGCCTTACTATTATATTATTGCTCTATCAAATATATGCCTTCTTTTTTTCATCTGTTTCCCGATCGCAATAATATTATATGATTTAAATATGTCCGCAATATGGAGGTTTTCTAAAAATTCAATGAGATATTTCTTAAAGAAATTTAAGATTTCCCATCACTATTTCCTATAAATAATATCCTCTCTCCCCGGCCCGTTAGAAACCATCGTGATCGGGAAGCCCACTTCTCCTTCAATAAATTCAATGTATTTCCGGCAGTTTTCCGGAAGCTCCTCATAGGTCTTGATTCCTCGGATGTCACACTTCCAGCCCGGCAATCTCTTAAGCACCGGCTTTGCCTTCTCAAGAAGATGGGTCGTAGGAAATTCCTTTGTAACCTCTCCGTCGATCTCATAACCTACGCACACCGGGATCTCATCCAGATACCCAAGAACATCCAGCACCGTAAATGCCACGTCTGTTGTGCCCTGAAGCCGTAATCCGTATTTTGACGCCACGCAGTCAAACCATCCCATTCGTCTGGGACGTCCGGTCGTTGCGCCGAACTCACCGCCGTCTCCGCCTCTTTTTCTGAGCTCGTCTGCCTCATCGCCGAAGATCTCGCTTACAAACGCACCTGCTCCTACCGCACTCGAATATGCCTTGCATACGGTGATCACCTTCTTGATCTCATAGGGAGGAATCCCCGCGCCGATCGCTCCATAGCCTGCAAGCGTGGAGGATGAGGTAACCATCGGATAAATTCCATGATCCGGATCCTTTAAGGTCCCGAGCTGTCCCTCTAACAGGATACTCTTGCCTTCCTTTATGGCATTATAAAGATACAGAGACGTATCACATACAAACGGTTCTATCATCTCCTTATACTCCTTAAGCTCCGCGTAGAGCTCCTCCGTTTTAATAAGAGGCTTATGGTAAAAATGTTCAAGCAGGACATTTTTCTGCTCCGCAACTCTTTTTACTTTTTCCTTAAGAAGCTCATCATCAAAAAGCTCGCTTACCTGAAAGCCGATTTTTGCAAATTTATCTGAGTAGAATGGCGCAATTCCGGACTTTGTAGAACCGAAAGACTTTCCTCCAAGCCTCTCCTCCTCATAAGCATCAAAATTCTTGTGATAGGACATTACCATCTGTGCACGGTCAGATACGAGAATCCTCGGCTTCGGAACTCCCCTGTCCACAATAGACTGTACCTCCTTAAACAGCACCGGCACGTCCAACGCCACACCGTTTCCTATAATGCTGGTCGTATGATCGTAGAATACACCTGACGGCAATGTATGAAGAGCAAATTTCCCATAATTATTGATGATCGTATGCCCGGCATTCGCTCCGCCCTGAAAGCGGACGATAATATCGGCCTCTCTTGCAAGCATATCCGTAATCTTGCCTTTGCCTTCATCTCCCCAGTTTGCACCTACTACTGCTCTAACCATATCCATTCCTCCTAAATGATATAAGTAATCTCACATCTTTTCTTTATGGTCACCTAAAAGCACCGTTAGCATTATACTATACTTTGCCGGATATGTACAATGCTTTTCTTTATTTTAAACAGGAATTTAAAGCATTCCTTATTACATAAGAGGCGCGATCAGTCTTAAGACTTTTCCCGAAAGCTTTGTAAGAAGTGTTTGACCCTTCACCTCGACCAGCGTCACCTTATGGCATTTTGCCAATGTCTGCTCAAAATCTCTCTCAATTTTTTCGACCTCATAATTATTGTAAATAAAAGTCCCGCATTCAAAATGCAGGTAGAGGCTCCTGTAATCCAGATTGATCGTCCCCACGGTCGCGGTATCATCATCAGAGACAAACACCTTCGCATGGACAAATCCCGGGGTATACTCAAAAATCTGGACGCCGCTTTCAATCAGCTCCTTATAATAGGTTTTTGCCACAGCAAACGCATACCATTTATCCGGAATATGCGGCATGATGATAATGACCTCGATTCCGCATTTTGCCACCCTTGTAAGCGTCGTGATCATCTCATTGTCGAGGATCAGATAAGGCGTCATAATATGTACATATTTCTTTGCGTGATTCAGTATATGAAAATAAACCTCCTCACCTACATTTTCGTTATCAAAAGGACTGTCCGCATAAGGAATCACATATCCAAGCTCTCTTTTTAACCCTCGTGCCTTAGGCGTAAGATACCTCCGGTAATTCTCCTCTCCCCGCTCCTCTACATTCCACATCTCAAGAAACATCATCGTAAGACTCTGTACTGCGTCGCCCTTCAGCATAACGGCCGTATCCTTCCAGTGCCCGAAACGCTCCTTCCTGTTAATATATTCGTCTCCGATATTCACACCGCCGGTAAATCCTACCCGTCCGTCTATCACGCAGATCTTGCGGTGATCCCGGTTATTCTGCACCGTAGATAAAAACGGCTTCATCGGATTCGACATCTTGCAGTTGATCCCGAACTTTCTAAGCCTTTCCGGATAATCATAGGGAAGCATGGATATGGCGCACATACCGTCATACATGAAACGGACCTCTACTCCGTCCGCCGCCTTCCTCTTAAGGATGTTTAAAATGGTATCCCACATAAAACCGTATTCCACGATAAAATATTCCATAAATATGAATTTTCTTGCATTGCGGAGCTCCGTAACCATACTCCGGAACTTATCCTCGCCCAGCGGAAAATACGTCACCTCCGTGTTCCGGTAAACCGGATAGCCCACCCGCTGGGACAGATAATAAGCAAGATTGGCATTGGCAGATTTACTTGCCCACAAAGCCTCCACGATCTCCCTGTCCTGGCGCATATAGTCTGCTTCCTTAAGCTTAAGCTCAGAGAGCCTCCCCCTCATAAGGCTGTTTTTCATCTGCATCTTAACAAAAATATAAAAAGGCGTGCCTATAAACGGAAGCGCAACTACAAAAAGCATCCACGTCATCTTAAATGCCGGATTTTCCTCCGCATTTATAATATAAATAATTACTATAACCTCCAGTATCACAAGCACACCGTAAAAATATCGAAGATATGCCCCCAGATAATATGGTATGCGCAAGAACCATATAAGCTGTACAAGAATCAAAAGCAGGATAATACCCGTACGGCTGAATACAATACGGAACAGCCCTTTTTTCGCTGTTCCGGGCGCTTCATTTTTCTTCATGTCATATTCCCCCTTGCTGTCAGTTTGCTACAGGATACAGTTTATCACAATATCTTAAGACACGCAAACAAAGGAACAAAAAAAGAGGGAAAATGAAATAGCCGATGTCCCGACATAATTGTCATGGCACCGGCCGTTTTCTTAGTTTAATCATATCATACTTGTATCTGCAGTTCCGGCGGCAATGGGCATCGATATGGCCTCCCCGATGTTTCCAGGCAAAACTCTTCAGCCGCCCTTATGACCAGCTCCGGCTCTGACATCAGCGCAGCCGCAGCCCTTGCCAGTATTTTTGCCGCATACATCATTCCTTTTTCTCCAATGCTGTGTCCGGAACAGGCTGTGATCTGCCAGTTGTGCCCCGGCGCTCCGATATTATTGCATAGGCTTTTTGTCTGGCACTCTTATTTTTTTTATAGAATGAATTAAGCCTTGACGCAAAAGCTATCTCTTCCATACTCCATGGCTCCTGCGGAATTTCAATCATGGCCTTATGTATCACATTTTCCAATACCTTATTATTTAATGTGTCATAGCAGCCGCCTAAAAACTCGACCTCCAGTTCCGTTTCTGTCATCAGCGCAGCGCCTTCTGCTATTTTCACCAGTCTTTGATATACATTTTCCACATCTTCCCTGATTGATGCTCTTACAAAATACCAGACAGCCGCCTTATCCGGGACTATATTCGGAACGCCTCCGCATTCTGTAATCGCATAATGAATTCTGACATCCGGTTTTACGTGCTCTCTCAGGTAATTTGCTCCTACATCCATAAGTTCTACCGCATCCAACGCAGAACGGCCATTATATGGTTCCGACGCAGCATGGGCGGAAATCCCCTTAAAATGAAACTTTGCCGTATTTGCAGCAACCATATTTCCGTAAGTCGCCATATTACAGTCCATCGGATGAAATGCAAAGGCCGCATCCAGCTCCTCAAACAAACCTGCTCTGGCCATAAAAGCTTTTCCCGTAAGGACTTCCTCCGCCGGACATCCATAAAAAATGATAGTTCCGGACAGTTTTTCTTTTTCCATGATTTGTTTCAGGGAAATTACCGCGCCTGCATTTGCTGCACAGATCAGATTATGTCCGCACCCATGTCCATACTCCTGCCCCTGCACAGGATTCGGATGAGCGCACACAGACTGGCTTAATCCGGGTAATGCGTCATATTCACCTAAAAAGCCAATGACCGGGTGTCCAAAACCATATTTCGCTTTTAGAGCGGTCTTTATTCCTCCGGCCTCCCGCTCAATATAAAACCCATGCTTTTCTAAAAGCTCTCCCGTCCATTCACTTGCTTTGTATTCTCTGTAAGGTCCCTCCGGATTTGACCAGATTTTACGGCTTAAGCTTACTATTTCCTCACGATTGTGCTCTACGAATGAACAAATCTCATTTGTATTCAAAATTCCCGCCTTCCCGCTCGCAGTAACCTCCTGAAAGCTCATTTCCTGCCGCTTTATAGTGTATCATCGTATGATTTAAATGCTTCGCGGCAGATCCCGGCATACGCATCCGTTATACTTTCAACAAGCAGAGCTCCTTTTCCCCGACTGCTTGTGCGGGCCGTAGCCAACACACCGGATGCCGGAACAATCCCTGGTTTTATAGGATAATCATGATAAAGCCCAGGCTTGCGGAACTCCTCCTCAACAAACCGGTCCATATGTACCAGCTCCGGTGTAAAATACATAACCATAGATGTCTCCGTGACAGCCGCATGCTCCAATGCCCAGCCCGGGAACGGTACTTCCTCAAAGCATTTCTCCACCATATCGGAAGGAATCTGATCCCACCAGCTTGCCAGTACGACATGTATATCATACTGTCTGGTTGCCAGATCAACCGCCTCTACCAGAAATGCTTCATTTTCAAAATGACCATTGCTTATAAAAATTTTCTTTACTCCGTCACGCGCAAATTCGCACAGCATATCATAAACAAGGCGAACCAGCGTATCGCCGTTTAAGTCGACCGTTCCGGGGAAAAGAGGCCCCCCTCCGCTGTTCGGCTGAGATTTATATCCATAATTAACCGGCGGTGCTACAATTCCGTCTATTTTTTCGGCCAGCACCTTTGCAAGACCTGACGAAATAATCACATCCGTTTCCATCGGGAGGTGGTATCCGTGCTGCTCCAGAGAGCCAACCGGGATAATCAGTGTCTTCGTCCGTTTTGCTTCTTCAAATTCCTTCCATGTCATCCTTGCGATTTCTCTGTTCATATTTTCCTCCAATGCATTCCTGCAAACCTATGTATTTTGATTCTTTTTCTTTAATGCAAGAATCGAAAGATATTCAAATACAATATTTGCGGCAAGATAAGCGGTGACTTCGCCTGAATCACAGGCAGGCAGAACCTCTACAATATCAAATCCGATAAAATTCATATCCTTAAACGCCCGTATCAGAGATAAAGCTTCATAAGAAGTAAAACCGCCGACCTCCGGGGTTCCCGTACCCGGCGCATAAGCCGGATCCACAAAATCAATATCAAAGGTTAGAAATACAGGCATATCTCCTACCCGATTTAAGGCAGTCCTGATCATCGATTCCAGGCCCATCTCTCTTACCTTATGCGCCGGAATCAGCAGCATTCCTAATTCGGCGGCCATTTTATGCTCATTTGGATCATAAAGAGATCCCCGCATACCGATCTGGATTGAATGTGACGGATCGATAAGCCCTTCTTCTATGGCCCGCCGGAAAGGCGTGCCATGATTATATTTCTGTCCAAATACCTCATCGCAAAGATCAGAATGAGAATCAAAGTGAACCAAAGCAACTTTTCCATATTTCTTATATACCGCACGCAGCTCCGCCAGCGTGATAGAATGATCTCCTCCAAGAATAATCGGAATTGCCCCGTTTCTGCAAATTTCTGCCACGCCTGCTTCGATCGCATCATAGGAAGGATGGATATAGCCGGGTGTCACATTAAAATCTCCCAGATCTCCGCCTTTCATATTCTCCAGAACATTCACCTGGAGTATAACATTGTTCGGCTTCATCATAGCCGAAATATTTCTGATCGCATTGGGGCCGAACCGGGAACCGGACCGAAAAGAGCTTCCTGTGTCAAACGGCGCTCCTGCAATCGCAAAATCAAGTCCCTTTGCAGAATCCAGCCTTGGCATCCTCATAAATGTTCCCATATTACAAAATCTTGGTGAAGACAGCGCACTTGCAGGCTGTTTTACATCCATAATATTTTCCTCCTTTTTCTGTAGCTACATTTTATCCTGTTATTGACATTGAATTCCGGCTGTCCGATTTTTATAAGAAAAGATTTCCAACCAGAATACCGAGAACATTTCCTATGATCATTCCATAAATGCCAATCAGTAATCCGGGAACAGACAATTTTGACCAGCCCTTTGCCGTTGTATATGCTACTGCTGTCTGCGGGCCGCCATAGCTTGCATTTACACAGATCAGCATCTCTTCCAGATTCATATGAAACAGTCTGCCCACGATTAATGTAACGGCCAAAATAAACAGAATGATAACAACCTCGACAAGCACTGCGATAGGCGCCGCTTTCAATACATCTATAATGGTTGCACCCGTTCCGACCGCGACCATATACATCAGCAGCATAAACATTCCGATCTCCTGTCCAAACTGGAGTGATTCTGCAAACTTTGGAAATACAGTCGCCCCTATCACCGTAATAACCGTCATAAGCAAATAAACATTTCCCAAGAGCTGAATCAAAAGGTCCGGAAGCGGCAGCGACGATATTACTTCTGAAATAACAGAGGCCATTCCATATACACCGATACCGAATGCAAAAAGCTTCCCAAAACCAACTGCCGTCAGAGGCTGTTTTTTCTCCTCTTCTTCTTTATTTTCAATCTGCATCTGCTCTACTTCATCCATATAAGGATGTTTAAAATTCTTTTTAAAGAATTTCAAATTCGGAAGCGCTCCGATAACAACAAGAAACAAAACTGCCACCAGACATCCGCCAAGGCCTGCCGCCCCCACAATATCCGAGCTTACGTCAAAGGTTCTGGCCATAGCCGCCTGGTTTGCCATGCCGCCGGTACATACTCCCACTTCCATTGCCACATACCCCGCAATATCATTTGCCAGATATGGATGATTTTTAAACAGCAGCCCGGCCACGATCGAACCGATTACTGCCCCGATACATGCAATATGGAACAGCAAAAATGTTCTTCCCGTTTCCTTAATGATCCTTTTGATATTCGCTCCCAATAATACCATCGGAATTGCCAATGGAGTTACATAGCTAAATACAATATCATATGCCCCGGACGAGGTCGGAAGCACATAAACCGACTGCAATAAAAGCGCGCCAAACACACAGATCCCCAATGAAGACAATGTTGCCGCCCATTTCCATTTTCTCTCCGCCAAAAGCGCAAATGCCGTCAACGCTATCATAACTGCAAAAATCAATATATCATTACTAATTAATACACCATTGCTGAACATACTCTATTCCTCCTTATTTTTAACTACTTTTCCTGCCTTAATTACAATACACACCTGATCACACATACACGAAATATCTGTCAGCGGGTCCCCCTTTACCACAATTAAATCCGCTGTCTTACCTTTCTTCACCGTTCCTTTTCTTTTATCTTCACCTAATATCATCGCGCTGTTTATTGTCGCTTCCTTTAAAATATCTATTTCTTTTCCTTCTCCATACTCTTTGCGATATATAAGCTCTTTCGCATTTTCGCCATGGAACTGGTTTGGCATTCCCATATCGGTTCCAAATCCCATCACCAGGCCCGCTTTATGTCCCATCTTATAGCTCTCAAAACTGGATCTTCGAATTTCATCTGCTGCCGAACGTGAAAAATACGAGGCATAAGCCGGTCTGTCATTTCCATAAAAATGCTTGGAAGCCTCCGTAAGCGTTGGAATCACAAATGCATTTCCTTTCTTTAAAATCTCTATACATTCTTCATCCAGCATAGAAGCATGTTCTATCGTTCTGACTCCGGCTTTCAGGCAGAGCAGGATACTCGCCGTATTATGACAGTGTGCTCCTACATACCTGCCCTTGAAGGCTGCTTCATCTACCAGTGTTTTCACTTCCTCAAATGTAGAAATCGGAGCAAGCGGATCACTGCCCTTCATAGAAATGGAACCTCCCGCTACATATTTGATATAATCGGCACCGTCCCGAACCTCCTCTCTGACACCCTTACGAATTGTTTCGGCCGTATCTACCTCATGCACTGTGCGGTCGGCCCAGAGATTCGCTTTATTTCCCAGCTCTGTCGGAGACATCAGGCGTCCGCAGACAGTTAAATCAGGACCTGTGATACGCCCGTCGTCAAAATACTCTTTTACTCTGGCATTCAGCACCGGAATCCCTCCCGAATCACGCAAGGTGGTAAACCCGGCGTTAAGACTCGCCTGTGCATGCCTGATGGTATCAAGCACAATAGAATACTCATCTCTTCCGCCGTCATGCATATCTCCATATCCCGTATACTGAATATGCGTATGCAGATCATACATCCCCGGCATTAACACCATACCGTTTAAATCATATTCCCTGATTTTTCCAAAGTCATAACCGCAGCTTTTGATTTCCGCGATTTTTTCCTCTGCTATCAGGACATCGCCATATTCCTCTTCAAATTCCTCTGTCAATTCGGAAATAAACCGACAATTCCGTAGTACATACATTCTCCTGTTTCCTCCTTTTCTATACTATAAATAGAGTGTTCTATGCACGATCGCCGCGCGCGAGCGGATTGCAAAGCAATGTTTTGTCAAATAAAAAGGAGCAACGATCTGTCAGCATCCTTGCTCCTCGTTTATAGCCATTTTATCAGTCTATAACTTTGTTTACATTATTTATTATACACAATTTATCCTATGTTTTTTGGTTGTGATACACAATATACTTATCATAACAATAAAATGCAATTCTTAATTCCAGGGATGCCTTTTTATCGTCTATTGCAAAGCCAAGAATATCATGAATTTTGTTAATCCGGTATACCATCGTATTTCTGTGAATTGCAAGCCTCTTTGACGCCTTCCCGATATTACTGTCTTCCGCAAGATATGTCCTCAATGTCTGGCATAAATTACTGTTGTGCATTTCATCGTATTCGGCCAGCTTTCCTACGGTATCCTGATAGCAGTATTTAAAAACCATCGGGTTGTTGATCTCAGCTGTCAATTTTGCCAGATTCCCCATTTTTTCATAGCTGTAAATCAAATGATTTTCCCGGTTCTTTAATGCTTTCTGTGCATTTTCATAGCTCTCTGCTATCGCTGTGATATCATTGACCGTATTTCCGATTCCAATGCCCTTCACCATCTGCATAAAATTTTTTTCATACCGGACGGAAAACTTCCTGCAAAGCTCTTCCAATTCCTCTATCTGATTCATTTTATGGTTCACAAGCAGAATCAACTGTGTGTTTCCATTCCAGAAAAAAATGTTTTTCCCGAACAAGCTTAAAATCAGCTGGTCCATCTCTTCCTCCAAAAATACAATTTCACGCCCCGGCGCAGCTTCAAGATCTATGACAATAATATTCATAGTTCCGTACAGTTCCAGCTTATATTTAAATTTTTCCAGCTGCCGAATATATTTTCCCGAATCACTTTCATGTCCAAAGATAAGATTCTGCAAAATCTTTCCCTGTTCGTTTCTCTTTCTGCTTTTATTCAGAATCAATTCCGCAATTTCACGCGTTATGTCTACAAACGGAACTTCATTCTGTATTTCTATCATAGGAATTCTTAATTCATCCGCCCTCTCTGTCACTTTCGCCGGTATTATTTTGAAAACAGGCCCCATAATAAAAAAGATAGCAGACACACTTTTTGAGGCGCACTGCTCCACCAGAAATAAAAGGGCAGATTCCGTCGTCTCCATTCCTTGCCCATATACAAACAATATCTCTTTTTCATGCACCCAGGGCTCCACTATCGGAGACAGCATTCCAAGAAACCAGCGCACTGTTTTATTTAAACCGCGTTTTCCGGCAATCACTTTACAGTTTTGAATAGATGGAAGTTTTAATACATCTTCCACAGTTACTTCCATTTCACTCACTCCTAATACAATTATGGGTATTTTTGTCTGAAATGACTTGTCCGAATTCAGCCGAAATACCGCGAAATACCGGCTGATTTCTAAAAACGTTATCAGTATAACGCACTTATAGAGTTTTTTCAAGAATGTTATATTTTATACCCCGCAGATTCCGCAGATATAACCGAATGCCGTACGCCCTCGGAACCGGTTCATTTATTACATATAAAGGCCCCTTATTTTACGCATTTTTCAGAAATTACCCCTTCCCATTTTTCCCAAAAAGTATTACAATACACATACTAGGAAAAAATAGCCAATTGAAAGGAGAAACAACTATGGCAAAACTATGGAAGAAGATAGTAGGCGCAGCCGCAGTCGGCACAGCTGCAGCAGGTGCTCTTTATTATTGGAAAAAGACAAAGGTTGACACAGACGAATTCGAAGATGATTTTGAAGATGAGGATTTTGATCTTGACGATGATTTAAAACCGGTTACCGACCGTGAATACGTATCCTTAAATTCTGCTCCGAAGGGTGGTGAGGATTCCTCCGCAAAGGAAGAAGAGGCTCCGGCTGCCGAGGAAAAGGAAGAACCGGCTGCTTCTGAAGAAGCTTCCGGGGAAGAGACAGACAAGGAAGAAGCAGCTGAGAAAACAGACGATAAGTAAGAAACCGGCAAAACATATAGAAATTCTGCCCCGGAGGAGACATGCATATACATGAATCCTACGGGGCGTTTTTGCTTTTCAAAAGACCGAATCCCGAAGTATCTTCACGGCTTCGCGGATCTGCTCCTCCGACAGGTTGGCATACCCTAAAAGAATTGTTGCCTCCTGCTCCCTTCTTTCCCGGATCCGGTAGGCAGACATTCCGTATATACGGATACCGCATTTCCTTGCATTTTCTATCAGCTCGGCCTCGCTTCTTTTGTTCTTAAAGGTAAGAAGCAGATGCACGCCCGCATGCTCTCCCGATATGCTGCACACATCCATAAGGGGCCTTAATTCCTCGATCAGCACGTCATGGCGGCTCTTATACATGGCACGTGTCTTGTTCAGATGCCTCTCATAATACCCTTTCTCGATAAACTGCTGTACGATCAGCTGATCCACCTTCGACACCGTTGACTGGATAAAGCCGCATTTTTCATAATACCTCCGCATCAGCGGACCGGGCAGCACCATATAGCTTAAACGGATCGCAGGGGCAATGGATTTTGAAAATGTCCCAAGATAAATGACCTTATCATTTTTATCATATCCCTTTAGCGCAGGAATCGGTTTCCCCTTATAGCGGAATTCACTGTCATAATCATCCTCGATCACATAACGCTCCGCCTTCTCCTGCGCCCACTTAAGAAGCTCCATCCTGCGTTTCATAGGCATAACGATGCCTGTCGGGTACTGATGGGACGGCGTTACGTAAGCGATATCCGCCCCTGATTCCTGAAGCTCGGTCACCTTCATTCCGTTTTTATCCAGACCGACCGGCACCGTTTCATAGGAAAGCTCCTTCATCACCTGGTAAGCATGTTTATAAGACGGGTCTTCGAAGCCGATCCTGAGGCCGGTTCCAAGGATCATGGACAAAAGCATCAGGATATAATCGCTTCCCGCCCCGATGATCACCTGCTCCGGCAGGCAGTTTACCCCTCTTGCCTGATACAGATAGCTGCAGACCGCACTTCGGAACCCGTACTCTCCCTGAGGGTTTCCCGAGCGAAACAGCTCCGTACGGTCATCGATCAGGATTTCCTTCGAAAGCTTCCGCCATACAGAATACGGAAAGCTCTTAAGATCGACGCCGTTCGGTGTAAAATCATACCGATAGATCTGCTTCTTTTCCTCCTGCTCAGGCTCTCTTACCTTCTCCTGCTCAATATGATAAAGCTCCTCGATCTGTGCCACAAAAAAACCACGGTACGGCTCCGCCTCCACATATCCTTCCGACAAAAGCTGCTCATACGCAAGCTCCACGGTACTCCTGCTGACCTCCAGATGCCTGGACAGCGCCCGGGTAGACGGAAGCCGTTCCCCCTTCGGGATTCTTCCGCTCTGGATATCGGATTTGATATACTGATAGATCTGCTCATATAAGGGTACCTTAGAATCCGTCTTTAAGCTCATCGTTAACTCGTTCATCTATTTCGGCAGCTTAAAGGAGCTCTTCAGAGAAACGATCCGGTTAAACACCAGATTCTCCGGCGACGAGTCCCTGGAATCTATACAAAAATATCCGTTTCTCACAAACTGGAAGCTGTCGTGACCCTTTGCCTCCCTGAAGCTGTCCTCTACATAGCAGTTCTTACGGATCTCCAGCGAATTGGGATTCAGATTCAGCGAACCGTCCTCTTTATTGTATACGCCTTTCTCCTCATCCACCAGATTTTCATAGAGCCTTACCTCCGCCTGCTTTGCCGCCGGCGCATAGACCCAGTGGATCGTTCCCTTTACCTTACGGCCGGTAAAACCTGTACCGCATTTTGTCTCCGGGTCATAGGTACAGTGCACTGCCGTCACATTTCCTTCTGCATCCGTCTCATAGCTTTCGCATTTTACAAAATATGCGTGCATCAGACGAACCTCATTTCCCGGGAACAAACGGAAATACTTTTTCGGAGGTTCAATCATAAAATCCTCCCTCTCGATATAAAGCTCACGGCCAAAAGGCAGCCTTCTTGCCCCAAGCTCCGGATTCTCCATATTATTTTCTACATCCAGATACTCACATTCGCCCTCCGGATAATTATCGATCACAAGCCTGATCGGATCGAGCACTGCCATCATGCGCGGCCGCTTAAGCTTCAGGTCTTCCCGGATACAATATTCAAGCATGGCATAATCCACAGAGCTCTGACTCTTTGATACCCCGCACATATCGATGAACATCTTAAGCGACTCCGGGGTAAAGCCTCTCCTTCTAAGAGCGGCAATCGACACAAGCCTGGGGTCGTCCCACCCGTCTACAATGCCGTCCTGCACCAGCTTTTTAATATATCTTTTTCCTGTCACCACGTTTGTCAGATATAACTTGGCAAACTCGATCTGGCGCGGCGCCGGGTCAAATTCACACTCCCTTACCACCCAGTCGTAGAGCGGCCTGTGATCCTCAAACTCAAGGGTACAGATCGAGTGGGTGATCTTTTCCACTGCATCCTCGATCGGATGTGCAAAATCATACATCGGATAAATACACCATTTATCCCCCGTATTGTGATGGGACATATGCGCCACACGGTAAATGACCGGATCCCTCATATTAATATTGGGAGATGCCATGTCAATCCTGGCGCGCAGCACCTTCTCACCGTCCTTATACTCCCCGTTCTTCATCCCCTCAAACAGGGCAAGATTTTCCTCCACGGAACGATTCCTGTAAGGACTGTTCTTTCCCGGCTCCGTAAGAGTCCCGCGGTATTCCCTGATCTCCTCCGCCGTAAGGTCGCAGACGAATGCCTTTCCCTTTTTTATAAGCTTCACCGCACACTCATACATAACGTCAAAATAATCCGATGCAAAATACAGATGATCCTTATAATCTGCTCCGAGCCATGCCACATCCTCCTTGATGGACTCTACAAACTCCATATCCTCCTTCGTCGGATTGGTGTCGTCAAACCGCAGATGAAAGGTTCCGTTATATTTTTTTGCAAGACCTGAATTCAGAAGAATCGATTTTGCATGTCCGATATGCAGATATCCGTTAGGCTCCGGCGGAAATCTCGTACATACCTCACTGTAGACCCCCTCTGCCAGGTCCTTATCAATTTCCTGCTCAATAAAATTTCTGGAAACAGCTTCTTCTCCCATATGCTCCTCCTGCTCAATCGTTATCATAAAACTTAATATTTTCAGACTTTTACATCATAGCATAAATAACAGCCTGAAACAAGGCAGATTGCAAATTATAATTCCTTAACCGGTGCCGAAGCCCTCTGCATCCGCTCCCCGATCCGAAGAAGCGCCTGCACGATGATGGCCGCATGGTCCGAAGCAGTCTCTCCCTGCCGGACAACGGTGAATTTTTCTTCCCGTATCAGTCCCGATCCTGCCGACGTATGCTTCACATAAGCCTCCGTCCGGACTCCCCGCTCCTCATTCTTAAGAGTCAGTCGGTAAAAAATCTCCTCCCCGCAGGGAACCTTTTCATGGAGTACCTTTTCATGGGACACCTTTTCAAGCTCCGGCTCACACCACATGGCGTCCGCCGCATCGTCTCCTGCCTGTACCTTCACATCTGCACGCCGCACCAGAGCCATATAAGCCGTCGTGATCACCCTTGTCCTCGGGTCTCTGTCATAATCCCCGTAGGTAGCTAACTGCTCCATGACAAGTCCTTTTACCCCGGTCTCCTCCTCAAGCTCCCGGCGCGCCGTATCCTCCAGATTCTCATTAAGCTCTGCAAAGCCTCCCGGAAGGGCAAGACATCCGATGCCGGGATGATTGCTTCTTCTTACTAGCAGAAGCTTAAGATCCGAGATCCTTTCACATTTCTCTCCCTCATAGGAAAAAATAACCGCATCCGTTGTACAGCTCGGCGTCTTATATTTATACGGATCATAAGCCTCCAAAAACTCCTCCAGCGTCTGCCCCGACGCATTTTTCTCTCCCGTACCGTAAAATCTTGAGATATCCTTTAAAAATGATGCCATAGTTTCTCCTCCTCCTACTTCTTCACTTTCTCACAGCACTTCACCGTCACTGCGGCCCCCGACTCCGGCTCCTCTGCCTCAAGCTCGATCTCTGCCCCAAAATCCAGAGGGCTAAGAAGGGGCTGTACATCCAGCTCCTGCCAGACAAGCCTTCCTCTCCACTCCCTCAGCTCCTCCTCCGTCTCGTAGTGTTCCATAGTCACACCACCTGTCATGCCCTCCCCGGCCGGCCGGACATCCATCACCTTAAGAGAACGGACCGGATAATCCATCAGATCCTCCTTAATGTCCCCGTGCTCCCTGAGAAACTTATATGTCTTTTCAAAAAACGGATAGATCAGAAGCTCCTGTGTCTCGCCCCATTTATCAGACCGCATCTCGACGATCCCGGCCGGAACCTCTCCTCTTAGCTCCTCCATCCGAAACGCATATACCTCTTCCTTATAAAGCGTAAGAAATGCTTCCTTTTCTTCCTTCGTAAGCCCCAGAACCTGATGCTTCCTCACTCCGTCCTCCCATGTAAAGCTGTTATCTCCTACATCCTCCCACAAAAGTGCGGGATACGCCTTCTCCTTATATTCCCTCGTCTCAAAGACTCCGGAAAATGCCATAAACTCCTCCTCCGTAACCGGATAGACACGGTAATGCTCCTTTTCATCCTTTCCTTCATAGCAGACCGTCACAAAGGTATATCGCTCTTCCTCTGTCCGCGCATCGCACTCAAGGCCCTCAAGCCAGGAAAGAGCTTCCCCCATGCCGTCTCCTGTGAGCTTATACTGTTCAAGCTGTCTCTCCGCAGCGCAGCTCTCTTTTCCGAAGGTATTTTCTTCCCATTCCTTCTGCGACATATCCACTCCGCTCACACAGATCCGGACAGAAAGAAGCTCCTCCCTCTCCGGGAAAAAGCCGTCAAACACCCCTGCCCCCGCAGCATATCCGCCGGTCACAAAAAGAACTGCAAGAACTTCCGAAAGCAGCTGCCATTTTCGTTTAAAAAGTGCTTTCCCGCGGCTTCCCGTAAAAAGCTCTATAAGAATATGAAGCAGAACTGCGAAGACAACACCGCTTCCTGCAAAGAGACTGCCGAGGCAAAGAGCCGGCACGACCGACAAGAGAAACAGAACCGACCTCTCCGCCCCGGAAAATGCAAACAGCTTTCCTACGTTTTCCACCCTTCTTTTCCTCTCAAGGAACAAAATCAACAAAACGGGTACGATAATCCACAAAGCCGCCGCAAGAACCGTCCCCGGGTCAGGTACATATTCCAGCACATCTCTCTTATCAGGAAGCGAGCACCCCGAAAGTTTCCGAAGCAGAAACCGCGGCGTCAGCATTTCCTCCAGACAGTCAAGCGCCGGGATCCGGTAAAATGTCTTAAAAAAATGCTCCGCATAGGTCCCTATGATCCTTCGGGTAACCGACCGTCCTAAAAAAACAAACAATAAAAAGAAAAGCAATACCGTGACAAATCTTCCTCCCGCCAGAAAGGATACTATACCGATATGGTAAAACACCAAAAATGCGGCTGTGAATATAAGAATACTCCTCACCATATAGAATCCGGCATATGCCAGAAAATCCCCGTCCATCCTGCATGCATAGATGCCCAGGACCGTCACACTGATCACAAGAGCAGAAACAGCATGTAAAATGCCGTGCACGTATCTGCTCCAGAAGACGGTTCCTCTCTTCACCGGCAGGCTGTAATAAAAATCAAGCTTCACCGGCTGCTCCAGATACCAGAACTCTGCTGCCGCCGCAAGAATTCCAAGTCCGACGCACAGATTAAGAAGGCTCTCATTTCCGATTCCAAAAAAATAATCAGAATCTGCACGGATCCCAAGAAGAGAAACCGCCGTATAGATAAAAAAGCCGCCCCAGGAAAGAACTGCCGTCACATGGCCCCTTCCCGCCTCCCTGATCCAGTTACTTAAGTACCTCACGGATGTCATAGCCAGCCTCCTCCATTTCCGCCATAAAGATTTCCTCCAGACTCATCGGTATCTCCCCCATGAATACCGGAGCCTTCTTTTTTACTTCCTTCAGGATCTCCTCCTTATCCCCGGCCGCAATCAGCGTCGTAAAATATCCGTCCTGCTCGTAATGAAGGAGCCTCATTTCCTTTTCAAGCTCTCTCCTCATATCCTTTTCCCCGCTAAACACACATTGAAGCTTTACGGCGTCCCCTAAGCGTCCTTTCAGATCACCTGCCCTCAGGATACCTCCCTTGTGCATGATCCCGATATGACGGCAGATATCCTCCAGATCCCGAAGCTTATGAGCCGCCGCCACAACCGTAAATTCCCGCTCCTCCATCTCCTTCTTAAAGAGATGCTTCATAGCCTCTGTCATCACCGGGTCAAGCCCGTCAAACACCTCGTCGCACATCAGATATTTCGTTCCTGCACAAAGCGCCAGTATCAGAAATGCCTGTCTTTTCATTCCCTTTGAAAATGTCCGAAGGGGCAGCCTCATATCCAGATTCAGCTGCTCCGCCATATAAGACACGCTCTCCCTTTCCATGGCAGGGTAATGCCTTTTATAAAACCGGACCATCTCCTCTAAGCTTACATTCGGAAAATAATAAGGTACATCCGGAAGATAAAAGACCGACGCCTTGCACCCCGGATTCTCATAAGTCTCCTCTCCGTCCAGAAGAATGCTTCCCGCATCACACGGAAGGATTCCCGCCATCATCCGAAGAAGCGTGCTCTTTCCGGCGCCGTTTGTTCCCAGAAGACCGAACATACTGCCCTCCGGTATTTCAAACGACACCTGATTAACCGCACATACATTTTCAAAATTTTTCGTTACATTCTTTATCTCGATCATCCGCTGCCTCCGTCGTTATCTGCTTTCATAATAGCTCTCCGGCATCCATTTTCCCTTCCACATATACAGAAATGCCAGCACAAGTCCTACGACCCAGGAAACCGGATAGCCAAGCATCACACCGGAAATCTCATGGGAGATCCGCATAGAGCCCCAGATCCAGAACACACGGAAGATACACATGGAAAACAGGACAATGAGCATTGCCTGAAGGGTCTTTCCTGTTCCGCGGATCGTTCCCGTCAACACATTTAAGATGCCGATCATCCAGTAAAACGGGCAGAAAAACTTTAATATATATACGCCGTATGCGATCACGTCCTCCTGTCCTGTAAATACACGCATAACCTGGGGTGCAAAAACCATAAGTACGATTCCGGTAAAAATAGTATAGAAAACCGTCATCCCTACTGCTACCCTCATCCCCTTCTTCACACGGTCATATTTTCCGGCTCCTACGTTCTGCCCCGTAAATGTAGTCGCCGCCATGCTGAAGCTTAAGACAGGAAGAATATTAAAGCCGTCAATCTTCACATACGCCGCAAAGCCTGCCATTGCCACCGCTCCGAAGCTGTTGACACTGGACTGCACCACAATGTTGGAAAGCGAAATCACGATATTCTGTACACCGGTCGGAAGACCGATCTTAAGTATCCTGCCCGGCAGATTCTTATAAAACCTGATTTCTCTTATATTAAGCCGGTAGACGTCCCTGCTCCTTACAAGAAACAGGATGATAAATACACAGGACAAAAGCTGGCTGATATCTGTAGCCAGCGCCACGCCGACAACCCCCATATGAAATACGACCACAAATAAGAGGTCAAGAAAAATATTGGAAACCGCGGCAATAATCAGATAAATAAGAGACCGCTTTGAGTTCCCCACCGCATTTAAAATACCCGCGGACATATTATAGATGACGGAAAACAGCATACCGCCGAAAAATACCCGCAGATAGCTGACTGCCGGAGCAAGGACCTCGCCGGGTGTCCCCATTGCACGGAGCATCAGCGGTGCAAGCAGCATACCCGCCACGGAGACGGCCGCCCCCGCAGCGATGGCAATCGCAACAGTCGTATGTACTGCTTCCTTTACTCCGTCTTTATTCCCCGCTCCGAAAAACTGTGAGATCACAACCCCGGCTCCCGCCGAGGCCCCGATACAGAAGCCCACCAGCAGGTTAATGATCGAGCCGCTGCCGCCTACCGCCGCGAGCGCCTCACTTCCGATATAATTCCCCACGATAATCGAATCCACGGTATTATAAAGCTGCTGAAATAAATTCCCCAGAATCAGCGGTATGGAAAAATAGAGAATATTCTTCCATATGCTTCCTTCTGTCATTGTCTTTTGTTCTTTCATTACAAACCTCTCTCCCTTTCTTCTTTAATCAGACAGCAAATAGAGACTTTTCAGAGCTCCATGCCCTAAAAAGTCTCTACCTCTCATCCTCAAAAGCTGCCTAGCGGAATCGAACCGCCGACCTCCGCCTTACCAAGGCGACGCTCTACCGACTGAGCCAAGGCAGCGCGCACGTATTCATGCAACATTAATAATATACCGTACCCGGCACCGATTTGTCAATCCCATTTTATCGAATTTCCGACTTTTCTTTTTCAAGGATCCTCTCTGTCTTGCCCTTGATCCTCTGAAGCGCGTTATCCACCGTCTTCGGACTCTTATCCAAAAGCCTTGCGATCGTCTTATAATCTGTCCCCAGAAGATGCAGGTAAAGCACCCTGTTTTCCAGGTCACTTAAGCTCTCCTCAAGCCTGCTCTTAAGAAACTCCACATACTCCCTGCCCACAAAGAGAGCCTCCGGGTTATTCTCCTCCGACGCCTCCATCGTCTCGATCAGCGCCTCCTTCTCCTCCCCTGTCTCATAAAAGGAAACATAGAAATTAAGAGGACTGTGCTTTTTCCGCTTCGACGCCTCAATTGCAGAATAAATCTGCCTTCGGATACAAAGCCCTGCGAAGCTTGCAAAGGAAGCCTTCTGATCCGATTCAAAATCCTGCACCGCTTTAAAAAGGCCAATCATTCCCTCCTGTATCAGATCGTCCGTCTCTCCGCCGATCAGATACATGGCATTAGCCTCCTTACGCACAAGGTTCTTATATTTCTCCATAATGTAATCCATGATCACCTTATCACCGGCGCGGAGCTTCTCGATCAGCTCCTCATCCGTCATACATTCATACTTTGACATATTACATCCTCTGTCTTACAATCTCATACGCCAGGACTCCCGCCGCCACAGATGCATTCAGGGAATCGATATCCCCCTTCATGGGAATTGACGCGGTAAAATCGCAGGCCTCCTTCACCAGGCGGCCGACTCCTTCTCCTTCATTTCCGATCACAAGTCCGACGGGGCCTCTAAGGTTCAGACGGTACATCAGCTCTCCGCCCATATCGGCACAGACAAACCACAACCCCTCCTTCTTCAGCTCCTCCATCGTCCTCTTAAGATTTGTGACCCTGGCAACCGGCGTATAGTTAACGGCTCCCGCCGAGGCTCTCGCCACCGCCGCGGTAAGTCCTGCTGCGCGGTGCTTCGGAATGACAACCCCGTGAGCCCCTGCAAGGTTCGCCGTCCTTATGATCGCTCCCAGATTATGGGGATCCTCGATGCCGTCAAGAAGAAAGAGAAAAGGATCCTCGTTTCTTTCCCTTGCAAGCTTTAGCATATCCGATACCTCTGCATATTCATAAGCCGCCGTAAATGCTATTACTCCCTGATGCTTTCCGGTTTCGGAAAGCTGATTTAAGCGCTCTTTTTCCACAAATTTCAGGACGGTATCCTGCTTTTTCGCCTCCCGCACGATGGTCCGCACCGGCCCGTCCTGACAGCCGTCAAGAACATACAGCCTGTCCACGGGCTTTCCGGAGCGAAACGCTTCCAGCACCGCGTTGCGTCCCTCAACAATATTTTCATTCATTCCTATTTTACTCCTTGCTCCAGACTATCCAGTCCTATTTTAACCAAATCAAGCAGTCTTTTCCAGTCTTTTTTAAGATAAAGAAATCCAAGCAGCGCTTCGAAGCCCGTCGCCCGCCGGTAGTCCGTTACCGACTGATTTTTTGCAGGACTTACGCTCTTTGCGTTGCGCCCCCTCTTGTAGACCGCATGCTCATCCTCCGTCAGATGCTCCTGCATGGCACGCATCATAAAAGACTGCGTACTTGCCTGCACATAAGCGCTTGTCTTCTGGTGAAGCTTCTGCACCGGTTTGTTGCCCTCGTTTAATACAAGACTCTTTATAACCAGATCATAAATACTGTCTCCGATATACGCCAAAGCAAGAGGTGAATACTCTTTCATATCCACCTCCCGCATCCGGAAAATTTCCTGCATATACGCATCAAACTGCCATTCTACGCCCTTTTCCATTTGACTCCTTCTCTCGTATCCTCCAGGATGATCCCTTTTTCTAAAAGCTCCCCGCGGATCGCATCTGCCCTTGCAAAATCCTTTGCCTTGCGCGCCGCCTGACGCTCCTCGATCAGCTTTTCAATATCCTCTTCCAGAAGCTCCTCTTCCTTATCCACAATGATCCCCAGCACGTCCGTAAGCTTCACAAGCACACCGGAGAGCTTCTCCAGAAGCTCCTTAGAGCTCTCCCCGCCGGTGTGGGTATTGCAGTACTTTACGAGGTCAAAGACTGCCGCCACCGCGTCTGCCGTATTAAAATCATCCTCCATGGCTTCCTCAAAAGCCTTCACAAATTTGTCCGTGCCCTCATAGATACATTCTTCCCCGGCTGTCATGGCGCCCTCTGCATTTTTCATAAGGAATCTTAAATTCTCCGCCGCATTTACAATACGCTCCAGGCCGTTTTTTGATGCCTCCATAAGCTCCGCGCTGAAATTAAGCGGGCTTCTGTAGTGGGCGCTCAGCATAAAGAACCTGAGTACCTGAAGGTCATATTGCTCGCTGATCTCCCGCACGGTGCGGAAATTTCCGAGAGATTTGCTCATCTTGCGGTTATCAATATTTAAAAACGCATTGTGAAGCCAGTATTTTGCTTTTTCCTTGCATCCAGAGACTGCCTGGCAATCCGGTAAGATAAAATCTGTTCCTTCGGGATTTTCAATAT
>CAQNVT010000100.1 GCA_948844705.1 uncultured Dorea sp. | reverse complement strand
TGTCGACGCCGATCCGGCACAGATCGGTCTGCCAGGTTCTCCGACAAAGGTCAAGGCTATGAAAAGCGGTCGGTGGATGTGAGGACCGCAGATATACAGAATCAGTGTACAATTCTATGCAACCAGCTCGGTAATCTGGAATACCGGCCGGGGGGAGCATCTGAAGTTGTCAGAACAGAGCTTGTCCAGCTGTCAAATATTTATAACGGCCGGGTAATGCTGATCGATAAAGAATTCCATATTATAGAAGATACATATGGCATGGATGTGGGGAAGACCATTGTGTCAGGCGATGTCATCCGCTGCTTTCAGGGAGAAGGGACAAGTCATTATGATGCCGGAAACCGTTATATAGAGGTCACCTCACCGATCAGAGGAGATATTTCGGGAGAGACGGAAGGCGTAATGCTGGTCAGCGTATCTACCGATGCGATCGTGGACAGCCTGACGGTATTGGAGGAAAGGGCGCGGACGATCGAGCTGATGGCAGGCGTGCTGCTTATGCTCGCGGCGATTCTGTCTGGCATGAGGACTGTGCGTCCGTTTCAGCGGATCACAGATTCCATAGAAGCCGTTACCGAAGGATATGATGATGATTATCTGCATGAAGACGCATATACGGAAACCGTTCTTTTGTCAGAGGCATTTAATAAGATGCTCGGAAGAATCAAGCAGCTTGACAAATCCAGGCAGGAATTTGTGTCAAATGTATCCCATGAGCTAAAGACGCCGCTTACGTCCATGAAGGTGCTGGCTGATTCCCTGCTTGCCGAGGAGGGAGCTCCGGTGGAATTATATCGGGAGTTTATGCAGGATCTGTCGCAGGAGATCGAGCGGGAGAATAATATTATCAATGATTTCCTTTCACTTGTGAAGATGGAGAAATCAGCAAATACAATGAACATTAAATCCGAAAATATTAATATGCTCGTGGAACGGATCTTAAAGAGGCTCCGTCCGATCGCCAAACAGCGCAATGTGGAGGTAATCTTTGAGAGCTTCCGGCCGGTATCCGCGGAGATCGATGAGATCAAGATATCTCTTGCGATTACCAATCTTGTAGAAAATGCCATAAAGTACAATCATGAAGATGGGTGGGTGCATGTGTCGCTGAATGCGGATCATAAATCCTTTTATATCGAGGTGGCAGATTCGGGTATCGGGATCAGCCCGGAGGAGACCGAGCATATCTTTGAGCGTTTTTACCGGGTAGATAAATCACATTCAAAGGAAATAGGAGGCACCGGGCTCGGACTTTCTATTGCAAGAAGTGCGGTTGTCATGCACAGAGGAGCGATCAAGGTATACAGCCAGATCGGCGAGGGCACGACATTTACCATGAGAGTGCCGTTACTTTATGTATCCTGAGGGAGGGGCATAATATGAGGATAAAAGTAAAGAGATGTATGCTCCTGTGTCTTGCGGGGCTTCTGCTTTTCTCAGGCGGATGTAAAAAAGGAAAAGAGCCGAAGGCAGGCGGATACCGGATCTATTACCTGAATACGGAAGAAACGCAGCTGGTGGAAGAATACTGTGAGTCATCGGCGGATGATGTGGAGAGCAGGGTGTCGGAGGTACTTGAGCTTCTAAAAGAGGAGCCGGAGACGATTGAGTATAAAAGTGTATTTATCGGCGGTGTAGAGGTGAGGGATTGGGAGCTTCAGGAGACGAAGCTGAGCCTTCATTTCAATGAGGCATACGCGAAGCTTGATGCGGCCTCGGAGCTTCTTTTAAGAGCTTCGGTCGTGCAGTCTCTGGTGCAGGTCTCAGGGGTGGACTATGTCCGCTTTTATATAGAGGATCAGCCGTTGTCCGACATGGAGGGAAAAGAGATCGGCTATATGCGAGCGGAGGATTTTGTGCAGAATACAGGCTCTACGCTCCATTCCTATCAGACGGCCGATCTAAGATTATACTTTTCGGACAAAAAAGGAAGCGCACTCGAGGCCGAGGAGGTAAGTGTCCGCTACAACAGTAATATATCCATGGAAAAGCTGATTGTAGAGCAGCTTATGAAGGGTCCGTCTTCTCAGGACAGAAAAGCCGTGATCCCGTCAGGGACGAAGCTTCTTGGCGTATCTGTCAGGGAAAATGTATGTTATGTTAATTTTGACGAGGGATTTTTAAATGTTGCAGAGCAGGTCAATCCCAGGATTACGGTATATGCGCTGGTAAATTCGATTGTAGACGGCGGAGAGTGCAGCCAGGTGCAGATCCTGGTAAACGGCGAGACGAATATTACTTATCAGGAAATTATCGACCTGAGTAAGCCATTATCAAAGGATCCGGAATTGACCAGGGAGGATGAAGAGTGAAAAACAGGCCATTATGCAGTGCGTGTCTGATATTCTTCCTGTTCATATGCATACTTATCTATGGAGGAAGCGGTCTGTCGGGTACAGTGAGCAGTATCAAAGAATTGGAACCGGATGCAAATGTCCTTGGGGGGCTTCATATTGGTAGCTCGTCCGCGTCCGAGCCGGACAGTGCGGTAAGTGAATGGCTGAGCAGTCTGGGACTTGCGGAATAAGGAAACACCCTACGCACAAGGTGAACTTGTCTGAAAGACAAAGAGAAGGTGCCCTGGGGCATATCCCTTTATGTCCAAAAAACATGGACGAATTAAGGAAAGGAGTATTGAGGGCAATATGAAAAGAATCATATCATTTTTATTAATGCTTTTGCTGATTCTTACGCTTACCGGATGCGGGCAGGGGCAGGCACAGGGAGACGGCGGCAGCGATGAAAGCGACCGCATGGAGACGGCAGACAATACAGGAAGTCAAGGCGACTTTCCGCCGTTTAAAGATC
>CAQNVT010000099.1 GCA_948844705.1 uncultured Dorea sp. | reverse complement strand
TAAATATTGTGAGCCGCCGCTTATGCAGGTAATCCCTTCCGCATGTATGGCATGTGAGGAAAAGGGCTATGAGGTCAGCAATATGTGCAAGGGCTGTCTTGCCCACCCATGTATGGAGGTATGTCCGAAGGGTGCCATCTCCATGGTCAACGGAAAATCCTATATTGATCAGGAAAAATGTATCAAATGCGGAAAATGTAAGTCGGCATGTCCCTATGATGCGATTTCCAAGAAGGAACGTCCCTGCCAGCAGGCATGCGGCGTAGGTGCGATTGAATCTGACGCCCAGGGGCGTGCAAAGATTAATAATGATAAATGTGTTTCCTGCGGTATGTGTATGGTTAACTGTCCGTTCGGCGCTATTTCTGATAAGTCGCAGATCTTCCAGCTTGCCCGTGCGCTCGCGGAAGGAGATGAGATCGTGGCGGAGATTGCGCCGGCATATGCAGGGCAGTTCGGTGATAATATTACGCCGAGGAACCTGAAAGCCGCCCTTCAGGAGCTGGGCTTTTCGGAGTTTTATGAGGTTGCGCTAGGAGCAGATATCGGTGCGGTGGCAGAGGCACACCATTATGTAAATAAGGTGACTACAGGGGAGCTCCCGTTCCTTCTTACCTCCTGCTGTCCGTCCTGGGCGATGCTGGCGAAGATTTACTTTCCGGATCTGGTAGACCAGGTATCCCAGGAGCTGACCCCGATGGTTGCGACCGCCCGTACGATTAAGAAGGAGCATCCGAATGCGAAGGTTGTATTTATCGGGCCGTGTGCGGCTAAGAAGCTGGAGGCGATGAGAAGAACCGTCAGAAGTGATGTGGATTTTGTAATTACCTTCGAGGAGCTTCAGGCGATGTTTGACGCAAAGGATATAGATCTCACAAAATATGAGGCAGAATCATCCTTCCACAATGCAACGGGAGCGGGGCGCGGCTATGCAGTGGCAGGCGGTGTCGCGGAGGCTATTGAAAAATGTATCAGGGAGTATTATCCGGGAACGGAGGTAAATATTGAACATGCGGAAGGCCTTGCCGAGTGTAAGAAGGTGCTTGCCCTTGCGAAAGCCGGGAGGATGAACGGCTGCCTGATAGAAGGAATGGGTTGTCCGGGCGGCTGTGTGGCAGGCGCCGGAACGAACATTCCGGTGGCAAAGGCGCAGAAGAAGATTAAGGACTTTGTGAAGGCGTCCACAAACCCGATTCCGCCGAAGGAGCTGGAGGAGATTGAACTGAAATAGTATGAGGGGAGGGATGCATAATGAAACGATTTAACACTGCAGGGCCATGTATTCCCCGGAAGCATTATATGGTTAACCCGGAAAAGCGATTAGAGCAGATACATAAGATGATCGATGACGGTGCATATTTCACGGTGAACAGGGCAAGACAGTATGGAAAAACAACCACCCTTGCGGCACTGGGAAGAAAGCTTCAGGAAGAATATCTGGTTGTGAGTCTGGATTTTCAAAAATTCAGCCGGTCATGCTTTGAAAGTGAATGGAAGTTTTGTTATGCATTTTCCTCTGCATTTGCCTGCGAGGCCGGATATTTCTCTGAAGGACAGAAGGAGTGCAAAGAGAGGCTGGAGGAGCTTACAGAATTAAAAAGCGATATTAATTTTAATTTAATGAGAATGTTTGAAGTACTGCGGGCTTTCTGCAGATGCCTGGACAGGCCGGTGGTCCTTATTATTGATGAAGTTGACTCTGCAACAAATAATCAGGTTTTTCTCGATTTTCTGGCCCAGCTCAGGAACAGCTATCTGGACAGAGATTTAAAAGGGATTGTGACTTTTCAGTCAGTTATTCTGGCAGGTGTATATGATATCCGGAATATCAGGCACAAAATCCGGGCAGAGGACGAGCATAAGGTTAACAGTCCCTGGAATATTGCCGCAGATTTTGATGTGAATATGAGTTTTTCCAGGGAGGAAATCGCCGGGATGCTTGAGGAATATGAGGAAGACCACAGTACGGGAATGAATATCAGACAGATGTCAGAATTGTTATTCGATTATACATCAGGATATCCGTTTCTTGTTTCCAGGTTGTGTAAACTGATGGATGAAAGGCTTTCCGGGAGAGACGACTTTAAAACGGAGGGCGCAGTATGGACAGATAATGGCTTTCACGAGGCTGTCCGTCTTATTCTTGCAGAAGAAAATTCACTTTTTGATTCACTGATTGGAAAGCTTAGAGATGAGCCGGAACTAAACACCATTATTACGTCTCTACTATTTGCGGGGGAAAATACGGTATATAATTCTGATAATCCTGTAATCAGCAATGCGGCTATGCTGGGATTTGTAAAAAACTGTCAGGGGAATGTTGCAATTGCAAACCGTATTTTCGAGACAAGACTCTATAATTTTTATCTTTCAACTGCGGAAACTGAAGGTATGGAAATATGTAAGGCGTCGAAACAGGATAGAAATCTGTTCATCGTTGACGGTCATCTGAATATGAGGAGAATTCTTGAAAAGTTTGTAGTTCATTTTGATGATTTATATCATGACAGCAAAGAGACATTTATTGAAGAAACCGGTAGAAAATATTTTCTCCTTTATCTTAGGCCTATTATAAATGGTACCGGAAATTATTATATCGAATCCAGAACAAGAACAATGGGACGGACAGATGTGATTGTAGATTACAGAGGAGAGCAGTATGTGATCGAGATGAAGATCTGGCGGGGAAACGAATATAATATGCGCGGAGAAGACCAGCTTATGGGATATCTGGATGACTATCACAAAAAGAAAGGATATATGCTTAGCTTCAATTTCAATAAAAATAAGCAGATTGGCGTTCGTGAGATTATAATAGGTGATAAAGTTCTGATAGAAGCGGTTGTTTAAAGTATTTTTTATATAACAGCCTCGCCGTTGACAAACGGCGGGGCTGCCATTATAATTAGAAAATAGTTGTAACTGTGAAGGTACTGAACAGTTACAAATAGTTGTAGATTTTAAGGCATTGAATGCCATATGATATGAGGAGGAAATCATGCAGAAATACGGAGTAAATGAACTTAGGAGAATGTTCCTTGAATTTTTTGAGAGCAAGGAGCATCTGGCAATGAAGAGCTTTTCGCTGGTGCCCCATAACGATAAGAGTCTGCTTCTTATTAATTCCGGTATGGCGCCGCTTAAGCCATATTTTACAGGTGAGGAGATCCCGCCGAGAAGACGGGTGACGACCTGCCAGAAGTGTATCCGTACGGGGGATATTGATAACGTAGGAAAGACGGACCGCCACGGGACATTTTTCGAGATGCTGGGAAATTTTTCCTTCGGAGATTATTTTAAAAGAGAGTCGATCCACTGGACCTGGGAGTTTTTGACAGAGGTAGTGGGGCTTGACCCGGACAGGCTGTACCCTTCGGTTTATCTTGAGGATGACGAGGCGTGGGAGATCTGGAATAAGGAGATCGGGATTGCGCCGGAGAGAATCTTCCGGTTCGGCAAGGAGGATAATTTCTGGGAACATGGCTCGGGTCCCTGCGGCCCGTGCTCGGAGGTCTATTATGACCGCGGTGAAAGGTACGGCTGCGGGAAGTCGGGCTGTACCGTGGGCTGCGACTGTGACCGGTACATGGAGATCTGGAACAATGTATTTACCCAGTTTGACAATGATGGGCATAATCATTATACAGAGCTTGAACAGAAGAATATTGATACGGGTATGGGTCTTGAGCGTCTTGCTTGCATTGTACAGGACGTGGACTCCATGTTTGACGTAGATACCCTGCGTGCTCTTCGGGAGCATGTGTGCAGACTGGCAGGTGCCGAGTACGGGAAAGATCAGGACACGGACGTTTCTATACGTGTCATTACCGATCATATCCGCTCCGTGACCTTTATGATTTCCGACGGGATACTGCCGTCCAACAGCGGGCGGGGCTATGTGCTTCGCAGGCTCTTAAGACGCGCAAGCCGCCACGGGAGGCTCTTAGGCATCGGAAGGATGTTTCTTGTGGAGCTTGCAGAGACGGTGATAGAGGGCTCCAGGGACGGCTATCCGGAGCTTGAGGAGAAAAAGGAATTTATTTTTAAGGTAATTACAAAGGAAGAGGAGCAGTTTAATAAGACGATCGATCAGGGCCTTTCCATTCTTTCCGGAATCGAGGAGGAGATGGAGAAGAAGGGTGAGAAGGTGCTCTCCGGCGAGGAGGCATTCCGCCTTTATGATACCTATGGATTTCCGGTGGATCTGACGACGGAGATCCTGGAAGAAAAGGGATTGTCCATTGATGAGGAGGGCTTTAAGAAGGCAGTAGAGGAGCAGAAGAAGAGGGCAAAGGGAACCTTCGGCGAGCACAGCTACAGCGGGCGTGACGCGAGTGTCTATGACGAGATCGACGCATCGGTTACAAGTACATTTGTCGGCTATGATCATCTGGAGTATGAATCCAGGGTTACGGTTCTTACGACGGAGGATGAGATCGTGGAAGCTTTATCCGACGGAGAGACGGGAACCATCCTTGTGGAGGAGACGCCGTTCTATGCTGCAAGCGGCGGCCAGGAGGCAGATACGGGCGTGATTCTGCGGGAGGATTTTACATTTGAGGTCGAGGATACGATGAAGCTTCCGGGGAATAAGATCGGCCACAGAGGATGTGTTACGAGGGGAATGGTAAAGACCGGAGATGCGGTGACCCTTAAGGTGGATAAGGAGAGGCGGGCGTTGTCGGCAAATAATCACAGTGCGACGCATCTGCTTCAGAAGGCGCTTCGTATGGTGCTTGGAAATCATGTGGAGCAGGCAGGTTCCTCTGTAAATGCGGACAGGTTAAGATTTGACTTTACGCATTTTTCGGCCATGTCGGAGGAAGAGATAAAAAGGGTAGAGGAGATCGTGAATGAGCAGATCTCGGAGGCCCTTCCGGTCAAAGCAGAGAATATGCCGATCGAGGAGGCAAGAAAAACCGGAGCGGCGGCGCTTTTCGGCGAAAAATACGGAGATATTGTCCGTGTGGTAAGCATGGGTGAATTTTCAAAGGAATTCTGCGGCGGTACGCATGTGGAAAATACCGGCGTCATTACGGCTTTTAAGATCATTTCCGAGACCGGTGTAGCGGCAGGTGTGAGACGTATTGAGGCTCTTACCGCCAAGGGGCTTATGAAATACTATAACGGGCTTGAGGCAAGGCTTGCGGAGCTTTCCAGGATTACGAAGGCAAAGCCGGAGCAGCTTGCGGACAGGGTGAAGCATCTCATGGCGGACAATAAGGCATTGTCCGGCGAGGTGGAGAGTTTAAAGAGTAAGCTTGCAAAGGAATCTATGGGAGATATTATGGATCAGGTTACGGAGGTAAAGGGAGTGAAGCTTCTCGCCGCAAGGGTAGAGGGAGTAGACATGAACGGACTCAGAGACCTCGGCGACAGCCTTAAGGATAGGCTTGGAGAGGGCGTCGTTGTCCTGGCATCCTCTGCAGGCGGCAGAGTGTCCCTGATGGCAATGGCCACAAAGGGGGCAGTGGAAAAGGGAGCACATGCGGGGAATCTTATAAAAGAAATTGCATCCTTAGTAGGCGGAGGCGGCGGAGGACGTCCGAATATGGCGCAGGCCGGAGGAAAAAATCCGGAGGGAATCAATGATGCCATTGCTAAGGCAAAGGATGTTCTGGAGACGCAGATGTAAAATGGTTGTTGTGAACGAAATGAACGGTAAAGTAAAATGAAAGCAGTTGGCCGTAATTTTCCAAAAAATTGTTGACGAAAGCTAAATATGTGATATAATCTTATGTAGTGCAGTAAATATACCCGAACAGTCGTATGATGCACAATATAGGACTGGAGGGGAGGTTGGGTGAGTCTATGTCAAATGTAATCGTTAAAGAGAACGAGACGTTAGATAGCGCTTTACGCAGATTTAAAAGAAATTGTGCGAAGGCTGGTATTCAGCAGGAGATTCGTAAGAGAGAACATTACGAAAAGCCAAGTGTAAGACGTAAGAAAAAGTCTGAAGCAGCCAGAAAGCGTAAGTATAACTAATTATGTGCAGCGGATGGGGGAGTTCGATGGAACATTCCCCCATTTTTAATGTAAAACTATTTTTAAGAAAGCCTTTCGTTTTCCCGGGTGGTTTTCTTAAGATTTTACAGATATACTGATTGCAGCAAACAGAAGAAAGGAAGATATTATGTGGTGGAATAAGGTTATTTTCGGATGGAGTGCATACCATGTGGTATTATGGTTCCTGATATATAGTATCCTGGGATGGATCGTGGAATCTATTTATATGTCGATCTGCAATAGAGAGATTACAAACAGAGGCTTTACGCGAGGTCCGATGTGTCCGATTTACGGCTTTGGAGCGTTGACGGTGTTTTTCCTTCTGAGACCCTACAGCGAGAATCCGTTCCGTCTGTTTTTTATGGGGATGTTTCTTGCGACTACGCTGGAATTCCTTACGGCGCTGGTGATGAGACGGATATTCGGCGAGATCTGGTGGGATTATACGGATAAGCCGTTTAATTACAGGGGAATTCTTTGCCTTGAGAGCTCGGTTGCGTGGGGTTTTTATACGTTGGGCCTGTTTTTGTTCTTACATAATATTGTGGTAAATATGGTGGACCATATTCCTGTCCTGGCAGGAAAAGTCGGCGGAAGTATTATTATCATATTGTATATTATTGATTTTATGGCGGCCATGTACAGGGAGAAAAAGGATGATATTCCGGATAAAATGCTGGAATGGAAGGACAGCGTGATCGGACGTTTTACAGGAGAGGACTAAAAAAATTGTTACTATTCACGGCCTTGGAGGCCGCTCATAGCAACAATTCGGGGCGATATTTAAAGTTTTGCTACGCAAAAATCGCCCCTCACTCCTGAATCATTTTCTTACGGAATGCGCAGTTCAGCGCATTTCTGGGCCGTGAATAGTAAAAAAATATGCAGAAAAATAAAAAAAGGTATTGACGGACAGAAAGCATGATTGTATACTGTAACCGTTGAGGGCAAGGGCGCCGTATCGTAGGATGCGGTGCTCTTTTTCATTGTCAACGGTCCATAATTAATGACAGAGTAAAAGGAGAGAAGATTTATGAGATTAAAGGACACGGGGTTTACGGCACAGGAGCTGAAGGACATTGTAAATAAATATATGGTGGAGACCTATGAGCGTTATGACTTTATTGCCGAACATTCAGAAGGCATGTATCTGTATGATGAAGAGGGGAATGCTTATCTCGATTTTTACGGCGGTGTTGCCGTAAACAGCCCGGGTAACAGGAATGCAAGGGTTATGGATGCTATCAGGGATCAGATGGAGGATATCGTGCATACCTTTAATTATCCTTACACGATTCCGCAGGCGCTGCTTGCAAAGAAGATCTGTGACACGATTGGAATGGATAAAATATTTTATCAAAATTCGGGAACAGAGGCAAATGAGTGTATGATAAAGATGGCGAGAAAATACGGGGTAGATCACTACGGGCCGGAACGTTATCATATTATCACGGCTAAAAACGGTTTTCATGGAAGAACCTACGGTGCAATGTCTGCAACCGGACAGCCGGACAATGAGATCCAGAACGGATTTAAACCGATGCTGCCGGGATTTTCCTATGCGGAATATAATAATCTGGAGGATTTTGCATCTAAGATTACAAGAAATACGATCGCAATTATGATAGAGCCGGTGCAGGGAGAGGGCGGTGTTCATCCGGCAACACAGCAATTCATGGAGGGCTTAAGGAGGCTCTGTGATGAAAATGATATGCTGCTGCTTCTTGACGAGGTGCAGACCGGATGGGGAAGAACCGGGGCGCCGATGGCTTATATGAGCTATGGGGTGAAGCCGGATGCGGTCTCCATGGCAAAGGCGATGGGCGGAGGAATGCCGATCGGCGCTTGCTGTGCATCCTCAAGAGTGGCAAAGTCTCTTGGGGCGGGAACCCACGGATCCACGTACGGCGGACATCCGCTTGCGTGTGCGGCTGGTTATGCATCAATTTCGGAAATTCTCGATAAGGATTTAAGCGGAAATGCAAGGGAGATGGGAGGATATATGATGAAGCAGCTTTCCCGTCTTCCGCATGTCAGGGAGGCCAGAGGAAGAGGACTTCTGGTCGGCTGCGAGTATGACATTCCGATTGCGGCAGAGGTAAAGCACGGATGTCTTGAAAGAATGGCACTTATTACGGCTATCGGAGACAGTGTAAACCGTATGATTCCGCCGCTCATCGTAACAAAAAAGCAGATTGACGAGCTGATGATCATCATGCGCGATTCGATCAATGATGCGGCGGCAAGATATATGGAGCTAAGGAAGGCCGGCTAAAAGAAGCTCCTGGTAGAGCCTTCCGATTGGAAGGCCTACTACATTATTATAATCGCCGTTTATCCCTTTTATATGGATGGCAAATGCTCCCTGAATGCCGTATGCTCCGGCTTTATCGAGAGGATCGCCAGATTCAACGTAAGCGCGCAGGTCTTCCTTTGCAACAGGATAAAGAGTTACATCGGTCTTCTCATAAAAGGTACGCCGTAACTCTTTTCCCTTTTTTCGTATGATCAGGGACACACCGGTATATACCTGATGTGTGCGGTCTGCAAGAAGGGAGAGCATGTCATATGCTTCTTCTTTGCCGCCGGGCTTTCCGAGGATCTCATTTCGGTAGACAACGATCGTATCCGCACCGATCACGGTAAGATCCTCTTCGGTATGGTGCTTTCCGTCTGAGTATAAGAGCCGATTGAAATGGAAAGTCGGACTGTTTGGCGGAATCGCCTGCACGGCAATAGTCTATTTTATGCTT
>CAQNVT010000098.1 GCA_948844705.1 uncultured Dorea sp. | reverse complement strand
GAATATGATTTGATAGGAGAGTTGATATCATGAATTTCCCGAAATTCGTCACCAGATTCCTGGCGCGTGCGATCTTCCCGTCCAGCATGTCCGTAAGGCTTGCCACGCAGAACAGCACCAGCGCGATCCATTTGTTCGCACTCCCTCCCACATCCGTCAGCATAAAAAATACAAAAAACGGAACCATAATCACTCTCAGTACAGTTAACTTGTTTGGTAAATTCATGATATCAACTCTCCTATCAAATCATATTCTAAAGCCCCGGTGACCCTCACTCTCGCGAAATCCCCGGACATCATCTCTTCCTGCGTATTAATAAATATCAGTCCGTCCACATTGGGTGCGTCCCTGTATGTCCTTCCCACGTAAGCATCCTCATCGGCTACCTTGCCTTCAATCATCACCAGAACCTCTCTTCCGATCATCTCCTCTGCCTGTGCAAATACGACCTCCTGCTGAAGCTCCATCAACTCTGCCTGACGCTCTTCCTTGACCTCCTCCGGAATCTGATCCGGCAGATCGGCCGCCGGCGTATCCTCCTCCGGCGAATAGGTAAATACTCCCAGACGGTCAAACTCTATCTCATCTACGAACTCCATAAGCTCCTCATGCTGTTCCTTCGTCTCTCCCGGAAATCCGGTGATCAGCGTCGTACGAAGGGTGATATCCGGCATCTCATTCCGGAGTCTTCCGATAATATCCGCAAGCTGCTTTTTGGAGGTACGCCTTCCCATACGTTTTAATATCTCGTCGCTGGCATGCTGGATCGGAAGATCCAGATAACGGCATACCTTTTTGCTCTCCCTGATCACCTGAATAAGTGCATCGTCGATCTCCTCCGGATAACAGTAGAGAATCCGGATCCAGCGGATCCCGTCTATCTTTTCAAGCTCTTTCAAAAGCCCGGAAAGAGATTTTCTTCCGTAAATGTCCTTGCCGTAGAGCGTAGTCTCCTGGGCCACAAGGATCAGCTCCTTTACTCCCTGGCCTGCAAGCTCCTTTGCCTCCTCTATAAGCTGCTCCATCGGCACACTCCTGTAATTCCCCCGTATCTTTGGAATAATACAGTATGTACAGTGCTTGTCACAGCCCTCTGCAATCTTGAGGTACGCGTAATGTCCTCCCGTCGTCACCAGCCGTTTTGTCTTAAGCTCAGGCAGGGCGTCCAGATCCCCCTCCATGATGCAGGTCCTTCCCTCAAGCACCTCCCGTACCGCCTCCACAATCCTGTCATACGCCGTCGTTCCCAGCACGGCATCCACCTCCGGAAGCTCTGTAAATATCTCATTTTTATATCTCTGAGCCAGGCATCCCGCTATGATAAGCGCCTTTAGCTTCCCGGTTTTTTTATATTCTGCCATTTCCAGGATCGTCTGGATACTTTCTTCCTTCGCGTCATGGATAAAACAACAGGTATTGATTACGATAACCTCTGCCTCGCTCTCGTCATCGACGATCTGAAAGCCCGCATTTTCAAGAAGTCCCAGCATATTTTCCGAGTCCACCAGATTCTTGTCACAGCCAAGAGAAATAAACAATACTTTTGTCTTAAAGAAAGGCAGACACCCTCCGGCATCTGCCTCATACCCTTTATTCATCTTCCTCACCGGCAACCTTGATCTTCGCCTGATTCAGCTCATCAATCGCGATAGACAATGCTTTTCCTTTGCCCTTTGTGCTTACAAGCGGCATGGACCCGTCAATAAGCTGGCGCGCCCTCTTTGCCGTAGCCATGACGATAGAATAACGGCTGTTTACAACCTTTGTCGCTCCTTCCTCGACATCCTTATTCACTACCTTCATTAAATCCGTATAAGACGGGTGTAACATAATACCTTATTCTCCTTTCAGCTCTCTTTTCATATTTTCTATAAATTCCTGATTACGGAAGCTTCGTCTGTGCTCTCCTTCAATGATCCTGTGTACCTCTTCCACGCATTCATCAAGCTTGTCATTTATGATCAGATAATCATACCGGTCCATCCCTTCCGCTTCCTCCTTTGCACGGCCAAGGCGCCCCTCGATCACCTCCATCGTTTCCGTTCCCCGGTTTACAAGGCGCCTGCGAAGCTCCGATACCGTCGGAGGCGTGATGAATAAAAGCAGTGTATCCGGAAACTTTTCTTTTACCTTAAGCGCTCCCTGTATCTCGATCTCAAGGATCACATCCTTTCCTGCCTCCAGCTGCTCCGTGACATACATCCGCGGCGTTCCGTAATAATTATCCACGTATTTAGCATACTCTATCAGTTCATCTTTCGCAATCATTTTTTCAAATTCATCTGTTGTTTTAAAAAAATATGCGATTCCTTCCTCCTCACCCGGCCTCGGTTTCCTTGTCGTAGCGGATACAGACAGAGCATAATTATCATACTTTTTCAGAAGCTCCTTCATAATCGTTCCTTTTCCCGCTCCGGAAAAACCGGATACCACAATGAGAATCCCTTTTTTATCCATCCCGCATTCTCCTATTCAATATTCTGAATCTGTTCTCGAACCTTTTCAATCTCTGTCTTAAGACTGATACCCACATTGGAAATATCCAGATCATTTGCTTTCGAGAGAATCGTATTGGCCTCCCGGTTCATCTCCTGCGCAATAAAATCAAGCTTTCTGCCGACTCCTGCTTCGTCAGAGCTCAATGTCTCCTTCATATGTACAATATGGCTCTTGAGACGCACGACCTCTTCGTCCGTACAGATCTTGTCCGCAAACAGGACTACCTCCGCCGCGATGCGGCCCTCCTCAAGCTGTGCATCCCCTAATAGCTCCTTTACCTTATTTTCCAGCTTCTCCCTGTACTGTGCAATGATCTGCGGAGCACGCTCTTCGATAAATGCGACCAGATCAAGCATGCTGTCAAGCTTCTTTATAATATCTTCCTTAAGATTTTCTCCCTCGCTGCCTCTCGTGGCGGCAAACTGCTGCACGGCGCCGTCCATCGCCTGCTTAAGCCCATTCCATATCTCCTCCTCGTCGGGCACCTGCTCCTCCATAGTCAGCACCTCGGGATACCGGGACAGCGTTGACACCCGGATATCATTTTCCAGCGAAAACTGCTCCTCCATCTGCTTCAGATACCCGAGATACTCTCTTGCAAGTGCTTCGTTATACCGAAGCGACACCTGCCCCCCGGACAGATCCTCATACTGAATGAACAGATCCACCTTGCCTCTTAAGATACTCTGCCTGACCTCACCAACGCCTTCGCAAGATCGGAAGAGCACACGTCTGAACTCCAGTCACATCACGATCTCGTATGCCGT
>CAQNVT010000097.1 GCA_948844705.1 uncultured Dorea sp. | reverse complement strand
TAGATGAAAACGGCGCAGTACAGTGGGAAGGTACTGGCCAGGAGACAGAAGCACGGCATAGGGATGCTGGCCGCACTCCACGATGGCGCGGTTGTAGCCTCCGGCGAATCCGAGATTCTCCGAAAAGGAAAGGATATCCACCTTTCCTTCCCAGTTATCGCGCAGATAGCGCAGGGAACCGTCGTCGCTTCCGTTATCGGCCACCACAAGGCGCGTTATCGCAGGGTCGGTGGTGGCGACCACCTGCGGGAGAAATTCCCGCAGAAGCGACTCGCCATTCCAGTTCAGGATAATAGCGACGATGGGTCGACAGGATGTTTCCATCTTTTGTGTGTCCATAGCCAGATGGCAGGATTACGTGTTATTGTTTTCTCAAGCATGGCGGCGTAGCTGCGGGTTATCTCTCCCGGAGCTGTTTCGGCCACATTGTCGGCCAGCGGACGGCAGGTTATGCGGTAATGCCCGCGCGAGGTCTTTTCCATGTCCCAGTAGATGGCTGCCATGCCCAGGCGCCTCGCCAGAGTCTCGGTTCCGCTGATAAACGCCGTAGGGCGTCCCAGAAACAGCAAGGGCACGGTAGGATCGCCGTGCGAGGGCTTCTGGTCGCTCATGAATCCGGTCACCGACACTATGTCCTTGGCGCGCCACATTGCCAGCGAGCGGAAAACTGTGGCCTTTGGCAACGACACCGAGCCGAAGCGCGACCGCAGACGCAGCATCAGGGCATCGACAGCGCCGTTGCTCAGCGGACGGTACACCTGCGCGAAGCGCGCGGCCTCGTCGCCGGCAGCTTGCATGTGGAGAGTCACAGACGGCGCCCACTCCCAGTTGCCGGCATGCCCGAAGTACACAGCGACCGACCGTCCCGCGGCAATATGAGCCTGCAGAAGCCCGAGATTGTCGAACACCATGCGGCGGCGAATCTCGTCGTCGCCGATATGCAGCAACTTCACGGTCTCCACTATATAGTCGGCGAAATTGCGGTAGAAGCTGCGGGCAATCCGCCGGCGTTCCTGCAAATCCTTTTCAGGGAAGCACTGCGCCAGGTTGCCGTCCACCACTCCGCGGCGATAGCGCACCACATGATATAGAAGGACAAAAAACACATCGGCAAACAGATACAACACCCTCAGCGGCAGCCTTGCGGGCAGCCACAGCAATGCATGGAGTAATCGCTCCATAGCCATTATCGTGCTACCACAGAGGCCTCCATGCTCTCGCTTTCCGGCAGATAGGCGCCAAGGCGCACATCCACTATGCTGTTGTCGGCCGATGCCGGCGCGTCGACTGAAACACGCAGATAGTTGTCGGTGAAGCCTCCTATATGTCCGTTTGCGTGCGAATGCTCCAGCAGCACCGGGCGGACACTGCCGGTGAACCTTCCGGAAAACCCGGCAAGCTTGCCTGCCGACACCTTGCCCAGCTCCGCGGCACGCCGGTGCTTTTCGGCCTGGTCCACGACGCCGGCGATATCCAGGGCACGTGTTCCGGGACGTTCCGAATAGGGAAACACATGCAGCCGGCTGATGTCGAGCGACGACACAAAAGAGCGCGAGCGCTCGAACTCCTCCGGCGTCTCCCCTCTTGCGCCGGCTATTATGTCCACTCCTATGAATGCATCGGGAAGCACGCTTCGTATCCGACCCACCTTGGCAGCGAACAATGCCGTGTCGTACCGCCTACGCATCAGCGCCAGCACGGCATCAGAGCCGCTCTGCAGCGGAATGTGGAAATGCGGCATGAACGCCCGCGAAGACGCCACGAAGTCGATAAGGTCGTCGGTGAGCAGGTTCGGCTCTATGGAGCTGATACGGTAGCGGACAATGCCCTCCACCTTGTCAAGTTCGCGGCAAAGGTCGAGCAGGCTGTCGTCACGCCCGGCCCCGAAATCGCCGATGTTCACCCCGGTGATTACAATCTCTTTTCCTCCGGCTTCGGCTGCCGCCTCGGCCTGGGCCACGATGTCGGCGATTGTTCCCGAACGTGACCGTCCACGCGCACGCGGAATGGTGCAGTAAGAGCACCAGTAGTCGCATCCGTCCTGCACTTTCAGGAAAAATCTTGTGCGGTCGCCTCTGGCGCATGATGGCATGAACTCGCGCAGAGACGCCACCGGGCGTACCTCGGTGTGTGGCCGGCGTCTTTCGAGCCAGTCGAGAGCCATGTCGGCCAGTGCCAGCTTGTCGTTCACCCCGGCCACTACCGCCACCCCCGGCAGCAGACTCGCCTCAGCAGGTTTGAGCTGCGCATAGCACCCGGTGAGCACTATGGCTGCCTGCGGATAGCGCCGGTGGAAATTGCGTATGGCACTGCGGCATTTGCGGTCGGCCTCGGCGGTAACGCTGCAGGAGTTCACCACAATAAAATCCGGAACGCCACCCTCGGGGCAGTCTGTGATTCCGTGTGTGGCAAAAATATCTCTTACGGTGGCTGTTTCGGCGAAGTTGAGCTTGCAGCCGAATGTATGGAATATCGCGGTAGCGCGTTGTGTCATCTGTGATAGCTGTTTATGATTTCGGCTATTTCCCGTATCTGTTCGGGTGTGGTGGCCTCGGATATCGGCAGACTCACCACCGTAGCCGCAAGACTGTCGGCAACGGGGAATGTGCCCTCGAACGCCCCTGCATAGCACGGCTGCCTGTGTGGTGGCAGAGGATAGTGCACGTCGGTGCCCACTCCATGCGTTGCGAGATAGCTCCGGAAACCATCGCGGTCGGAAGTACGCACGACATACTGGTGCCACACATCGCCGTCGGGACTGTCGTGTACCGGAAGCGTGAGTTCCGCGTTGGAAATCGTGGCGGCATAGACAGCGGCATTGGCACGCCTGGCAGTTGTGATACGTTCCAGATTGTCGAGCTTTACGCCGAGCATTGTAATACAAGGATCATTATTGCGACCTTTGCATCCAATGTGGACCGCGTGCAGCAGATCATTAATTCCGCATGCAAATATGGCCGCAAGGTTGTAGTGGAGGGGCGCAGCATGGTAAATATCATTCAGGTTGCCCAGGAGCTGGGCTATCTGGATGTACCGGACAATACGCTGGTAGAGATCGATCAGCTTAAGAACTATCCGCCGGAGAAGACGGTGCTTATCACGACCGGAAGCCAGGGTGAATCCATGGCGGCTCTTTCCCGGATGGCGGCGGACGTGCACAAAAAGGTGACGATCATGCCGGGGGATACCGTTATTTTCAGCTCGAACCCGATCCCGGGCAACGAAAAGTCCGTATCCAAGGTAATTAACGAGCTGTCGGCAAAAGGAGCGAATGTCATCTTTTCGGATGCCCATGTATCGGGACATGCCTGTCAGGAGGAGCTAAAGCTTATTTATTCTCTGGTAAGGCCCAAATATGCGATTCCGATCCACGGCGAGTACCGTCACAGGAAGGCGAACGCCGGTGTTGCAAAAGCTCTCGGCATACCGAAGGAGAATATATTCATGCTCCAGTCGGGGGATGTGCTGGAGGTAAGCGCCAGGGGAGCAAAGGTTGTGGACAAGGTGCATACCGGCGAGATTCTCGTGGACGGTCTTGGCGTAGGTGACGTGGGAAATATCGTTCTCCGCGACAGACAGCATCTGGCAGAGGACGGGATCATGATCGTAGTACTGACTCTTGAGAGGGGCAGCAACCAGCTCCTTGCCGGGCCGGATATCGTGTCCCGGGGCTTCGTCTATGTAAGAGAGTCCGAAGGGCTGATGGAAGAGGCAAGACGTGTGGTTACCGACGCGGTGGAGGAGTGCCTTACTCATCAGCGCAATGCTGACTGGAGCAAGATCAAGCTCGTCATACGCGATACCATGAATGATTTTATCTGGAAAAAGACGAAAAGGAAACCGATGATACTGCCGATAATTATGGATGTATAAATTTCAATCAATTTCAATCTGGGACGGAGTATTTTTAGAAATACTCCGTCCCAGATTGCAGAAAGGGTGTCCCCAAAATGGAAACAGGTGAGAGAATCGCGTCGTATATCCGGTCTTTGGAAGCGCCGGAGAAGGAGATCGTCGAGCAGATTGAAAAGGAGGCGCTGGATGCGCATGTTCCGATCATACGCAAGGAAACCCAGAGCTTTTTAAAGGTTCTTCTTATGATAAAGAAGCCGCTGCGGCTTCTGGAGATCGGAACCGCGGTCGGGTTTTCTGCGGTGCTGATGAGTGAATATATGCCGGAGGGCGGAAGGATCACGACAGTGGAAAATTATGAAAAGAGGATCCCGGCCGCCCGGGAGAATTTCAGGCGTGCCGGAAAAGAGGGGCAGATCACGCTGATAGAGGGAGATGCTCTTGAGGTGATGCGGTCTCTTGAGGGGCCCTATGATTTTATTTTTATGGACGCGGCGAAGGGGCAGTATATCAACTACCTTCCGGAGGCGGTCCGTCTGCTTGCGGACGAGGGTGTTCTGGTATCGGATAATGTGCTTCAGGACGGCGATGTCATAGAGTCCCGGTTTGCGGTGGAGCGGCGCAACCGCACGATTCACAGCCGTATGAGAGAGTATCTTTATGAGCTGAAGCATCATGATAAGCTGGAGACGTCCGTTCTCCCGCTGGGTGACGGCGTGGCGTTAAGCGTCAGGAGGAAAGAGTATGAATATGAGTAAAAAACGTCCGGAATTATTAATACCGGCAAGCAGCCTGGAGGTTCTGAAAACGGCGGTTATATTCGGCGCAGACGCAGTATATATCGGGGGAGAGGCATTTGGACTCCGTGCCAGGGCAAAGAACTTCTCGCCGGAGGATATGAAGGCCGGCATTGAATTTGCACATGCCCGCGGAGTGAGGATCCATGTGACGGTAAATATACTGGCTCATAATGATGATCTTCCGGGTGCAGAGCAGTATTTGAAGGAGCTTAGGGAGATGGGACCGGACGCCCTGATCATTGCAGACCCGGCTATTTTTCAGATGGCAAAGGAGATCTGCCCGGAGATCGAACGTCATATCAGCACCCAGGCAAACAATACGAATTACGGAACATACCGGTTCTGGTGGGCGTTAGGCGCGAAGCGAGTCGTCTCGGCAAGGGAGCTGTCCTTAAAGGAGATCCGGGAGATCCGGGATCATATCCCGGAGGAGATGGAGATCGAAAGCTTCATCCACGGGGCGATGTGCATTTCCTACTCGGGAAGGTGTCTTTTAAGCAATTACTTTACAGGAAGGGATGCGAACCATGGGGCATGCACGCATCCCTGCCGGTGGAAATATTCCGTGGTGGAGGAGACGAGGCCGGGAGAGTACATGCCGGTTTATGAAAATGAACGGGGCACCTATATTTTCAACTCCAGGGATCTGTGCATGATCGAGCATATTCCGGAGATGATTGACGCCGGAATCGACAGCTTTAAGATCGAAGGGCGCATGAAGACGGCGCTTTATGTGGCGACGGCGGCCAGAACCTACCGCAAAGCGATTGACGATTATCTTAAGGATCCAAAGCTTTATGAGAAGAATATGCCCTGGTATCTGGATCAGATATCCAATTGCACCTACAGACAGTTTACGACAGGCTTTTATTTCGGAAAGCCCGGAGAGGAAAGCCAGATTTATGATAGCAGCACGTATGTAAAGGAGTACACATATCTCGGGATCGTCGGCGGAGAAAAAGACGGTGCATACCGCATCGAGCAGAGGAATAAATTTTCCGTGGGCGAGAGGATCGAGATCATGAAGCCGGACGGAAGAAACGTGGAGGTGACGGTAGAGCAGATCACGGATGCGGAGGGAAATGAGCAGGAGAGCGCGCCTCATCCGAAGCAGGAGATCTATGTGAGGCTGAAGGGCGGAGCGGCGGAAAAATATGATATATTAAGACGTGAGGAAATATAAAAAGGAGTGAGAAACGTGCGCCGCCGGGCGCACTATAAAAAGCTGCACGGGTATTAAAAATACTCGCGCAGCTTTTCTATGGCACTTTTTTCGATTCTCGAAACGTAAGAACGAGAGATGCCAAGAAGAGCTGCAATCTCTCGCTGGGTGTATTCCTCTTCATTATATAGTCCGTACCGCATCTTAAGCACCAGGCGTTCCCTGGGGGAGAGCTCAGCCTCCACCTTGCTGTAAAGCGTCTGGATGTCGTCGCTCAGCTCTAATTTGCGGTGCGCGTCGTCTTCCTCTGTCTCAATGATGTCAAAAAGCTGTATCTCGTTGCCTTCGCGGTCTGTGCCGATGGGCTCGTAGAGCGAGACCTCCCGCGCAATCTTTCGTTTTGCGCGAAGATGCATAAGGACCTCATTTTCTATGCATCTTGCGGCGTAGGTTCCAAGCCGTACGCTTTTGTCAGGATCGAAGGTGACAACTGCCTTGATAAGTCCGATCGTGCCGATGGAAAGGAGATCCTCCGTGTCGTCGCCGGCAGACTGGTATTTTTTAACGATGTGTGCAACGAGGCGCAGATTTCGTTCGATAAGAATGTGCTTTGCTTCAAGATCACCCTCCGTATATTTCTGCATGTAGTATCGTTCTTCTGCGGCTGTGAGGGGTTGGGGAAATGATTTCAAGAAAAGGCACCTCTGGGCATATTTGATATAATCTATGATGAAAACGTATTGTTTGTGCTTTTCCAAGGAAAAATTTGTGCAAAAATACATGTTGTACATAGCAGGAGAAAATGATATACTGAGTCCAATCTGTCAGATAAATATTCTGTTTTTGTCTAAACCGTTTCTTTTTGTCACGTCGTTTCAGACATGATTCAAGGTATGGTTTAAAGAAATCATTGTAACTGTGAAGGTACTGAACAGTTACAAATCAACAAATGAAAAGAGGTATAGGAATGGCATTTAGTTCAGTGGCGTCTGCGGCTCTTCAGGGACTTGGCGTGGAGCTGATCCATGTGGAGGCAGACGTAAGCAACGGCCTGCCCATGTTTCATATGGTGGGCTATCTTTCTTCGGAGGTCAGGGAGGCCTCCGAGCGTGTCCGCACGGCAATCCATAATGCGGGACTTTCATTTCCTCCGAAAAAAACGGTGATTAATCTTTCGCCGGCAACCGTAAAAAAGAGAGGGCCGTCTTTTGACCTTCCGATCGCCATGTCGGTGCTTTTGTCTGTCGGGAGTATACCGGAGCATTCACTTGACGGGACGATCGTAGTCGGCGAGCTGAGTCTGAACGGCTGTGTGCGTATGGTAAAGGGAGTTCTGCCGATCGTCATGCGGGCAAAGGAGGCGGGATATCACACCTGCATACTGCCGAAGGAGAATACGGCGGAGGGCGCCCTGGTGAAGGGGATCCGTATAATCGGCGGAGCAAGCCTTAAGGAGCTCTGTGATCATTTGAATAAGGTAAAGGAGATTCCTCCGGCGGCATACGAGGAGGGGATGTACTGCGGGGATCCTCCCGGGAGCAATCTTCCGGATTTCAGTGATATCGGCGGTCAGGAGGCGGTAAAGCGGGCATCTGAGGTGGCGGTGGCAGGAGGGCATAATCTCCTTCTTATGGGACCGCCGGGAAGCGGGAAATCTATGCTTGCGTCGAGGATTTCCACAATTCTTCCCCCTTTGTCGAAGGAGGAAAGCATGGAGATCACAAAGATCTACAGTGTGCTGGGGATGGTAAAAAGGGACCGCCCCCTGATTACCGGGAGACCGTTTCGCAGTATTCATCATACGGCGACAAAGGCCGCGCTTATCGGCGGAGGCGCCGTGCCGGTTCCCGGGGAGATCAGCCTTGCCCACGGCGGTGTGTTATTTATGGATGAGCTGGCCGAATTTCAGAAATCCGTCATCGAGGTGTTAAGACAGCCCCTGGAGGAGCGTCAGGTCTGTCTGACAAGAAGCCACGGCAGTTATGTGTTTCCGGCAAATTTCATATTGGTGGCCGCAATGAATCCATGTCCCTGCGGAAATTATCCGGATATGGAGAAATGCAGCTGCAGCGAAACCCAGATCCGGCAATATCTTGGCAGAATCAGCCAGCCTTTTTTGGACCGGATGGATATCTGTATAGAAACGCCCAGGGTTGGTTATGAGGCTCTGAACAGGAAGGAAAAGGGGGAAACTTCCGCCGAGATACGCGCAAGAGTCATAAAGGCGAGAGCCGTGCAGAACCGGCGGTATCAGGGGACGGGGATATTTTCGAATTCCATGCTGGGGGTGAAGGAGCTTGAGGAATACTGCGGTCTTGACAGGGAGGGGGAGGCGCTGATGAAGCGGGCGTTTACCGCCCTTGGCCTTACCGCGCGTACATATCATAAGATTTTAAAGGTGGCAAGGACGATTGCGGATCTTGACGGGAAAGAGCGGATCGCATCGGGGCATCTGAAGGAAGCGATCGGATACCGTACGATCGATAAGAAATATTGGGGGAGGTGACGGAAATGCTGTACGAGTACTGGTTTGCAGGTGTTAAGCCTCTGTCGGATACGAAGAAAAAGAAGCTGAGAAAAATATTCGGAAGCGGGAAGGAGATTTTTTATACGGAGGAGAAAAAGCTTGAAAATACGGGGATTTTGACAAAACAGGATATGGAGACATTAAAAAGAGCAAAGAAAGAAAAAAATCTTGAGGAGAGCTGGCATAATATGGAGAAGCAAAAGCTTCGCTTTGTTCCCTGTTTTGCGCGTGAATATCCGGAAAAGCTTAAGGAAATACATGATTTTCCCTACGCGCTCTATGTAAAGGGGAGCCTTCCCCGGCCAGATGAGAGGGTGGCGGCGATCGTAGGCGCAAGAAGGTGTACCGCCTACGGGGAGGCGATGGCGCTGGAGTATGGGGAGAAGCTTGCCGGAGCAGGCGTTGCGGTCATAAGCGGAATGGCAAGAGGGATCGACGGCGCAGGCCACAGAGGTGCGTTGAATGCCGGGGGACACACCTACGCGGTGCTTGGCTGCGGCACGGATATTTGTTACCCGAGGGAGAATATCGGACTCTATATGGACATACAAAAGAAGGGGGGAGTTTTTTCGGAGCAGCGTCCGGGCGAGCCGCCGCTTCCGTTTTATTTTCCTCAGAGAAACCGGATCATCAGCGGGCTTGCGGACATCATTCTTGTAATGGAGGCAAAGGAAAAAAGCGGTTCGCTGATCACGGCGGATCTGGGACTTGAACAGGGAAAGGATATTTATGCTCTTCCCGGGCCCGTGACGAGCCCGTCAAGCCAGGGCTGCCACCGCCTGATCGGGCAGGGGGCAGGCATTCTTCTTTCACCGGAGGACCTCCTTAAGGAGCTCGATATTCATGCGGCCCAAATGTGTTTAAATGATAACAAAGAGAAAAAAGTGCTTGAAACTCTTGAAAATATGGTGTATAGTTGCCTTGATTTGTTTCCGAAAGGTGTTGAGGAGCTTGCAGCATGTACCAGCATCAGGCCGAGAGAGCTTCTGCAGGTACTTACAACACTGGAAATAGAAGGATTGATTAAGGAAGTATCAAAGAATTATTATATAAAAGTGAGGAAGTAGTTTTATGGCACGCTATCTTGTAATTGTGGAGTCACCGGCAAAGGTAAAGACGATCAAAAAGTTTCTGGGAAGTAATTATGTGGTCACCGCATCCAACGGACATGTAAGAGACCTGCCCAAGAGCCAGATCGGTATAGATATAGAACATGATTATGAACCGAAATATATTACTATCCGGGGAAAGGGAGAGATCCTGGCAAATCTCAGAAAGGAAGTAAAGCGTGCGGATAAGGTATATCTGGCAACCGACCCTGACCGCGAGGGAGAGGCAATATCCTGGCATTTATGTCAGGCGCTTAAGCTGGAGGATAAGAAGGTATACAGGATCAGCTTTAACGAAATAACAAAAAATGCAGTGAAGGCATCCCTAAAAAATGCGAGAGAGATCGATATGGATCTGGTAGATGCACAGCAGGCGCGCCGGATCCTTGACCGTATCGTGGGTTACCGCATAAGCCCGCTTCTCTGGGCAAAGGTAAAGAGGGGATTAAGCGCCGGGCGTGTCCAGTCTGTGGCGCTCCGTATCATTGCGGACCGTGAGGAGGAGATCAATGCATTTATTCCGGAGGAATACTGGAGCCTGGATGTGAATCTGAAGGCGGCAGGCGAAAGGAAGCTTCTGAACGCAAAATTTTACGGAACCGAGGAGGGCAGAATCACCATAGGCTCAAAGGAAGAGCTTGAAGGGATCATGAAGGAGCTTGAGGATGAAAGCTTTTCGGTCGAAGATATAAAAAAGGGCGAAAGGATAAAAAAGGCTCCGATCGTATTTACTACCAGTACCTTGCAGCAGGAGGCGTCGAAGGCGCTGAATTTTGCCACTGCAAAAACAATGCGGATCGCACAGCAGCTCTACGAGGGAATCGATATCAAGGGAAACGGAACGGTGGGTGTCATTACCTATCTGAGAACGGATTCTACCCGTGTGTCGGACGAGGCGGAAAGCAGTGTAAGGCAGTTTGTGAAGGAGCAGTACGGAGAGGAATATGTGGCGGCAGGGACAGGCAGGAAAAACGGGAATACCAAGATTCAGGATGCCCATGAGGCGATCCGTCCCACCGATGTAAGCCGTACGCCTGCCATGCTCAAGGATTCGCTTACGAGAGATCAGTTCCGTCTGTATCAGCTGATCTGGAAAAGATTTGTCGCAAGCCGGATGCAGCCGGCAAAATATGAGACGACCTCCGTAAGGATTGCGGCGGGGAAATACCGGTTTACGGCTTCGGCATCCAGGATCGCCTTCGACGGCTTCCGGCTGATCTATACAGAGGCGGAAGAGGAGAAGGAGGAAGGCGGCGTTCTTTTAAAGAGCCTTTCTGAGGGAAGCGTTCTCTCACCGGAGGAATTCGATACAAAGCAGCATTTTACACAGCCGCCGGCACATTATACGGAGGCGGCGCTTGTTAAGACGCTTGAGGAGCTGGGGATCGGGCGTCCGAGCACTTACGCGCCGACGATCTCGACAATCATTGCCAGACGGTATGTGGCAAAGGAAAACAAAAATCTGTATATGACAGAGCTTGGGGAGGTGGTAAACCATATTATGAAGCAGTCCTTCCCCAGCATTGTGGACGTGAATTTTACCGCCAATATGGAAAGCCTTCTTGACGGTGTTGCTGACGGTAAAGTAAAGTGGAAGACGATCATCGAGAATTTCTATCCGGATCTTGAGGCCGCTGTGGAGACTGCCCAGAAGGAACTGGAGAATGTCAGGATCGAGGATGAGGTGAGCGATGAGATCTGTGAGGAGTGCGGCCGCAATATGGTTATAAAATACGGTCCGCACGGCAAATTCCTCGCTTGTCCCGGATTTCCGGAATGCAGGAATACGAAGCCGTATCTGGAGAAGATCGGGGTGAAATGTCCTCTTTGCGGCAAAGAGGTAGTTGTGAGAAAGACAAAGAAGGGAAGACGTTATTTCGGGTGTGAGAACAATCCGGAATGTGACTTTATGTCCTGGCAGAAGCCGTCCGAAAAGAAATGTCCGAAGTGCGGAAATTATATGGTTGAGAGGGGAAATAAGCTCCTCTGCAGCGATGAACAGTGCGGTTATGCCGAGAAAAAAGAAAAAAAAGAAAATTAATCTCGAAATTAATTGAATGTTAGAGAATTGTATGATAATATACAGTTAAAAAATGGAGGATTGCTGATGAGCGTACAATTGTTAGACAAAACCAGGAAAATCAACAAGTTACTGCACAACAACAATTCGAGTAAGGTAGTGTTCAATGATATATGTGAAGTTCTTACAGAGATTTTGGACTCGAATGTGCTGGTAGTAAGCAAGAAGGGGAAAGTGCTTGGGAAAAGCAAATGTGAAGGAGTACCATTTATTGAAGAACTAATTGTAAACGAGGTCGGAAAGCATATTGACAGTATGCTGAATGAAAGGCTTCTGAGTATTCTTTCAACGAAAGAAAACGTGAACCTGCAGACACTGGGCTTTTCAGAGAACGAGGTGGAGGGATATCAGGCTATTATCACTCCGATCGATATTGCGGGGGAACGGCTGGGAACACTGTTTATTTACAAAAAGAACCAGATGTATGAGATCGACGACATCATTTTAAGTGAGTACGGAACGACGGTGGTAGGACTTGAGATGCTTCGTTCCGTAAACGAGGAAAATGCGGAGGAGAGCCGGAAGGAGCACATTGTGCAGTCGGCAGTCAGTACTCTTTCTTATTCCGAGCTGGAGGCAATTATTCATATCTTCGAAGAGCTTAACGGCACGGAAGGGATCCTGGTCGCAAGCAAGATTGCGGACAGAGTCGGCATTACCCGGTCGGTGATCGTAAATGCACTCAGGAAATTCGAGAGTGCCGGAGTGATCGAATCCCGGTCCTCCGGAATGAAGGGAACCTATATCAAGGTCGTAAATGATTATGTCTTTACAGAGCTTGAGCGCATCAAGCTGGACCGCAGCAGAAATTAGTATCAGTACTTAAAGGAGAGACGCTATGTTTGGGGAATGTTCCGCAGACCTTCGGATGGTGAGAGTGATACTGAAGGACGGATTTTTTGACGATCTTTCGTATCATTGTAAGATAATCCGGTATATTGAGGAGGAAGAGAGCATATACTTATTAACAGGAAAGGTGGATCTCCCTACATTTTCACTGGACGGAATATATGAGTGCACGATTCACACAGAGGACGGCCCGGTTATCTGTACCGGCACGATCAGAGAGCGGTACTGGAGCAAGGCAGGAAGGGTGATCGTATTCCGGGTGGAGAATGGATTTTATAAAAATAATCTAAACTAAATAAAAGTGTGTTGACAAAACATAAAGAGAGTGCTATTTTATATCTAGAAGTTTTTAGCACTCTCTTTTTGTGAGTGCTAACAAAATAAATTCAGAATAGTTAAGGAGGAAACGAAGATGAAATTAGTACCATTAGGAGACAGAGTTGTATTGAAGCAGTTAGTAGCCGAAGAGACTACAAAGTCGGGGATCGTGATTCCCGGACAGTCCAAGGAGAAGCCGCAGCAGGCAGAGGTCCTTGCAGTAGGACCGGGCGGATGTGTAGATGGAAAAGAGGTTAAGATGAATATTTCCGTAGGACAGACAGTCATCTTTTCCAAATATTCAGGAACTACGGTGGAGATCGACGAAGAGGAATACATTATCGTAAAGCAGGATGACATCCTTGCAGTAGTTGAATAATCATAGTATAGAAAAAAATCAGGAGGCGTATGAATCATGGCAAAGGAAATCAAGTATGGTGCAGAGGCGAGAGCCGCACTGGAATCAGGAGTAAACCAGCTGGCAGACACAGTAAGAGTGACACTTGGACCAAAAGGACGCAATGTTGTTCTTGACAAGTCCTTCGGCGCTCCGCTTATCACGAATGACGGTGTAACGATCGCAAAAGAGATCGAGCTTGAGGATGCATTTGAAAATATGGGAGCACAGCTTATTAAAGAGGTTGCATCCAAGACAAATGACGTGGCAGGCGACGGTACGACAACGGCTACTGTTCTTGCACAGGCAATGGTACACGAGGGAATCAAGAACCTTGCGGCAGGCGCTAACCCGATCATCTTAAGAAAGGGTATGAAGAAAGCGACAGACACGGCAGTAGAGGCTATCGAGAAGATGTCCAGCAAGATCAACGGAAAAGACCAGATCGCAAAGGTTGCCGCTATTTCCGCAGGTGACGAGAGCGTAGGAGAGATGGTTGCGGATGCTATGGAAAAGGTTTCCGGCGACGGCGTTATCACGATCGAAGAGTCCAAGACGATGAAGACAGAGCTTGACCTTGTAGAAGGTATGCAGTTTGACCGCGGATATGTTTCCGCATATATGGCAACAGACATGGATAAGATGGAAGCAAATCTTGAGGATCCGTATATTCTGATTACGGACAAGAAGCTTTCCAATATCCAGGATATCCTTCCGATCTTAGAGCAGATCGTACAGT
>CAQNVT010000096.1 GCA_948844705.1 uncultured Dorea sp. | reverse complement strand
CATCGCTACATCGATCCCCTTCGGGCACGGCGCGCAGTGTCCGCAGTACATACAATGTCCGCTCCAGCTTATCTTCGGAAATGCCGCCAGCGCAGGCGCATAATCCTTTTCCTCCTCTGCTGCGGATTCATAGGCGATATCTGCCTTAAGGTCTTCTACGGTTCTTGCTCCGGACATAACAGACGCAACCGCCGGACGGGTCAGTGCATAATTCAGGCACTGGAAGGAATTAAGCGCTTTTCCGGCCGGAGACAGTTCACCGTCCAGCAGATCTCCCCCGCCAAACGCCTTCATGACTGTGATTCCGACTCCCAGCCTCTGACATTCCTCGTAAAGCTCCTGCCGCTCCGAATCCATGTTAAGCAGCGGATTCTCATAGTTCTTCTCATTCCACAGCTCTTCTACATCCTCGCTTGCAGGCATCAGGTCATAGCACGGATTAACACTGAACATCAGCACATTAACATTACCGCCTCGTATTGCCTTAAGCGCGGCCTGTGGATTATGACTTGAAAGCCCGATACTTTTGATGATTCCCTTCTCCTTAAGCTCCAGCGCATACTGCATCACAGGTCCCTCTGCCACCCGGTCCCATTCCTCCACCGAATCCACATAATGGATCATTCCGATCTCCAGATGATCGGTTCCAAGACGCTCAAGCTGATCTTCAAAGCCCTCCTTCACTTCGTCGATCTCTCTTGTTCTCTTATATTGTCCGTCCTTCCACACGGCACAGATATGCCCCTGCAGAACAAACTTATCCCTTCTTCCCTGAAGCGCCTTCCCAAGAGCGCTTCGCATCTGCGGATTCGGCGAATACAGATCGATACAATTTACGCCCTCCTTTTCCATCAGATCTATAAATTCCTTTACCTGTTCATCGGATTTATCCACAAACCCTTCGCAGCCGATTCCAATTTCACTTACCCTGATTCCTGTATTCCCAAGTTCCCTGTATACCATAAGCTTCTCCTCTATTCTTAAATTCCATATCCGGTCTTACGCAAGCTTTTCCACAAAATCGGACAAAACCTCCGAAATCTTAATCTGCTGAGGACAGACCGCCTCACAGCTCCTGCACCCGACACATGCCGCAGGTCTTTGCTCCTCCGGCACCGCCATAAGCGCCATCGGCGCGATAAAGCCTCCGCCGGAAAATACATGCTCATTATAGAGCTCGATCATAGACGGAATATCGATCCCCTGGGGACAATGGCTGGTGCAGTAGTGACATTTTGTACACGGAACACCCTTGATCATCTTTTTCGCGATATCCAGAACCGCCTCCATCTCTTCCTCATTCAGCGGTCTGTCTGTCTCAAATGTATGTATGTTATCCTCCATCTGTCCGGGATCAGACATGCCGGAGAGAATTACTTTTACATTCGGAAGACTCTGCAGGAACCGAAAAGCCCATGCCGGGACATCCTCGTCCGGACGGAGCGCTTTCAGCCTGTCTGCATTTTCTTCTTTTTGCTTTGCAAGCATTCCGCCTCTTAGCGGCTCCATTACCCACACCGGAATATGATACTCTGCCAGAAGCTCTGTCTTTTCCTTTGCCTTCTGAAGAGTCCAGTCCACATAATTGATCTGAAGCTGGCAGAATTCCATATGCTCGCCGTATGCGTCAAGAAAACGTTTGATCACATCACAGGAGCCATGAGCGGAAAATCCCAGATGTCTGATTCTTCCATTCTCCTTCTGCTTCATAAGATACTCAAAAATTCCATACTGCTCATCCAGATATTCATTAATATTCATCTCGCATACATTGTGAAAAAGATAAAAATCAAAATAGTCCACCTGGCATTTCTCCAGCTGTTTTTCAAAAATCTCCTCCACCTTCGGCATATTCGCAAGATCATACCCCGGAAACTTCGTGGCAAGGTAAAAGCTGTCACGGGGATATTTCTTTAACAATTTCCCCATAACAAGCTCAGAATTACCGTTGTGATATCCCCATGCAGTATCATAATAATTGATCCCATGGCTCATCGCATAGGAAACCATCCCGGCAGCCGTCTCCTCGTCAATACGCGCATCGTCCCCGTCAATTACCGGAAGCCTCATAGCTCCCATCCCCAGTGCCGATAGCTTTAAATCCTGAAATTCTCTGTAAATCATAAAAAACCTCCTCTATTTTAATTTTATTAATCCCAGCTTAATATCCCGGTTGCAAGTGCTTCGTCATAGCGTGATATTTTATAATCCAGCCGTTCCTTCGCCGTACGAATCGCCTCCAGCTGCTCCATAAGCTGCTTCCTCTGTTCATTCAACAGCTCTCTTCTTTCCAGGAGTGTATCATCACCCTTCTGTGCAAGCTTTACATACTGAACCAGTGCCTCCACGGAAAGTCCTGCGCTTCGCATGCATTTCACAAGCTCGATCCAGCCTGTATCCTCCTCTGTGTAATCCCGTACCCCTCCTTTCGTACGGTGCACCGGCGGAATCGCTCCGATACGTTCATAGTAACGGAGCGATTCCTGCGAAATTTCATATTTTTCACTTACCTCTGAAATTGTCATGTTATCCACCTCTTATTATAGTGAACGACAGAAATGTTTTCCTTTTATCGTAACGTACAATATTTACTGTCTCATATATATTACGATAAGTATAACACCTGGAGTCAGCTCCAAGTCAATACGTTTTATATAATTCAAAATAAAAATATTTTCATTTTTTAGCACTCAACTATTGACATGGCTAACAATATATGTTATATAATAACTATAACAAATAAAACAACTCATATTTCACATACCTTTTTGGAATACTACTTCCAAAAGGCAAATTTTAAGGAGGAATCATTATGTTATTAGCAAACAGACACTACAACTTATTCGACGACATGTTCAACGACCCGTTTTTCTCACGTCCATTTGAAAATGCTTCTTCACAGATCATGAAGACAGATATTCATGAAAAAGACGGAAACTACCTGATCGAGATGGAACTCCCGGGATATGCAAAGGAGGATATTAAAGCCGATCTGAAGGACGGTTACCTTACAATCTCGGCAGTTAAAAATGAGACAAAGGAAGAAAAGGATGCAAAGGGCAACTGTATCCGCAAGGAACGTTACACCGGAAGCTGCAACCGGAGCTTCTATGTAGGGGAACAGGTAACCCAGGATGACATTAAGGCCGCATTTACAGACGGTATCCTGAGACTCCAGGTGCCGAAGGATATGCCGAAGATCGCAGAACAGCCGAAGCTTATTACAATTGAATAATTTAAAGGCAGCCGGAAACCAGAGCAGAATATATCTGCATATCTGTTTCCGGCTGCCTTTTTAATTTCAAAAGCCCTTTATATCATTTATTTAAAAATCCGGATCTTTCCGATAATCGGAAGCTCCTTTCTGGTTCCCTTGCACGCTGACACAATTCCCATGACCATAAGGATAAGGCACGCAAAGTCCGCAATCTCGAAAACCCAGGAAAACCACCCCGATCCGAAATTAATCCAGGAATGAAGTCCCCACACCCACCTTCCGTTCAGCAGATCGATAATCGAAGACAGCACAAACAACGACACTCCCTGATTCAGATGATGCTTCACATATTCAGAGCTTTTATTTCCTGCCAGAAGCGGAATAAGCATCAGAATGCCAAGATAGGACAATACTCCCATCCCTTTGTTGCCTTTTACCTCCAGTGCGCCAAAACATCCGTCAACAGCATTACCGCCGTAATATGTATAATCCTGCGCCCCGCCCGAGGCATTATTTCCCGTATATCCTCCGGAATTTTCCATCCTCGGTATCTCTGCCCCGCACTGCGGACAGAAACGCACATTATTATCAACCTTTGCCCCGCATTTTACACAATAAGCCATCCTCTCATTCCTCCAATCCAAGAATTTCTGCCAGTACCTCTATGATAATCTCATTTGTACAGGTCTTCACATACCCCATCATATGCAGTGATATCTCATCCTGCTTTTGAGCCTCCGACAATGTATCGTCATGCTTCGTCTGCTCGATCAGACGTATCAGCTCAGGAGTCAGCTCCTCATACATTTCCATTGTAGTCTGACTTACCAGTTTGCGCAAGTCCTCTTTTTTTGTCGGTACCATTCTTCCACCTATCCCAGATTTCTGACCTTAAAGTCTCTCTCTGCCTCTCTTTTCTGATCCTTCCTTGCAATATCCTGCCGCTTGTCATACAGCTTCTTTCCCTTTGCCAGCCCAACCTCTGCTTTGACAAGGCTTCCTTTAAAATATACCTTAAGCGGTACGATTGCCATCCCCTTTTCCTTTGTCTTTCCAAGCATTTTATTGATCTCCGACCTGTGAAGAAGGAGCTTTCTGACCCGGAGCGGATCCTTGTTAAAAATATTCCCCTTCTCATAAGGACTGATATGCATGCCGTAGATAAACATCTCCCCGTCCTCTATACGGATAAAGGACTCTTTAATACTGCATTTCCCCATACGCAGGGACTTTACCTCCGTTCCGTGAAGCGCTATGCCGGCTTCATAGGTCTCTAAGATAAAATAATCATGGAAAGCTTTCTTATTATTTGCTATCATCTTGCCATCCGTCTTCGCCATCTCTCAACCCTCCTTCATCAACAATCTCAAAGTCAATCGTCCGAAGCAGCCGGTTCGTATCGATAACCCGGATATGAACCCTCTGCCCCAGCCGGTATGTCTTGTTCGTATGCTCCCCTGTCATCTCATAGCTTCTATCGTCATACTCATAGTGGTCGTCCTTCATATTCACCACGTGAACAAGACCTTCTATTGTGTTAGAAAGCTCTACATACATTCCCCATTTGGTCATGCCTGAAATCACACCCTCAAACACCTCGCCGATATGTTCCTGCATATATTCTGCCTTTTTAAGCTTTATCGTCTCTCTCTCTGCCTCTTCTGCCCGCCGTTCTCTTTCGCTGGACTGCTTCGCAACCTCCGGCAGAATCTTTTGATAATGCGCAAGCTTCTCCTCGCTCATCCTGCCCCGGAGGTTATCCTTAATAATACGATGGATCTGAAGATCCGGATACCTTCTGATCGGTGAAGTGAAGTGTGTATAATAATTTGCCGCCAGCCCGAAATGACCCGTATTATCCGGATCATATTTCGCCTGCTTCATGGAACGAAGCGCCAGCCTGCTGATCAGTGTCTCCTGCGGCGTCCCCTCGATCCGTCCAAGCAGCTTCTGTATCTCCTTCGGACGCACCTCATTTACTCCTATATGCATGGAATACCCAAAATTATTGATAAATGTGGCAAGCGTCCGGATTTTTTCCTCCTCCGGCGCCTCATGGATGCGGTAGACAAACGGGATCTCCTGCCAGTAATAATCCTCGGCAACCGTCTCATTTGCCAGCAGCATAAAATCTTCAATAATTTTATGCGCCGCGTTTCTCTCATACGGCCGGATATCAAGCGGCCGTCCCTTCTCGTCAAGGACCAGCTTTGTCTCCGGAAAATCAAAATCGATTGAGCCCCTCTTTTTCCTTCTCTCCCGTAAAACTCCGGAAAGCTCATGCATCAGCTCAAACATCGGAACAAATTCCTTATATTCATCCCGCTCCTTTTCATCCCGCTCCTCCAGTATCTTATATACGCTGGTGTATGTCATGCGGCGGTCCACATGTATCACCGTCTCCGAAATCTCGTGATCCACGACAAGCCCCTTCCGATTGACCGTCATGATGCAGCTGAGCGCCAGACGGTCCTCTCCTGCATTCAAAGAGCATATCCCATTAGATAACGTATGCGGCAGCATAGGGATCACACGGTCGGCAAGATAAACGCTGGTTCCCCGTTCCAACGCCTCTCTGTCAAGGGCGCTGTTTTCCTGTACATAATTTGTCACGTCTGCGATATGAACCCCCAGGATATAATATTCTCCGGATCTCACGATTGAAACGGCATCATCAAGATCCTTCGCATCCTCTCCGTCGATCGTCACCATCTGCCAGTCACGGATATCCTTCCGCCCTGCCATGTCTGCCTCACTTACAGGCTTCGATACCCGGGATGCCTGATTTAAGACCTTCTCGGAAAATTCTACCGGAAGGTCGTAGCCCTTTACGATCGAGAGGATATCCGTCCCCGGATCATTGATATGGCCGATAATTTCCACGATCCGGCCCTCCGGCTTCTGGCGGCCGTCTCCGTAAGAGGTAAGCTCTGCCACCACCTTATGCCCGTCTGCCGCTCCCTTAGAAGCCTCCCCCGGAATAAAGATATCCTTCAGCATACGTTGATTATCCGGGAGTACGAACCCGTAATCTGTCTTCGGCTTCTTACGGTAAAGCCCTACGACCCTTGTAATCCCTCTGGATATGATGCGGACGATCCGGCCCTCCCGCTTTTTATCACTCTCTCCCGGCTCCTTTGTCACCACGGCCTCTACCTCATCGCCGTCAAAAGCTCCGCCTGTATTTTCCTCTCCGATATAAATATCCGGGGATTCATCCGGAAGCACCACGAAGCCGAAGCCCCGCTGATTTGCCCGGTAGGTTCCTATGAGACGCCTCGCCTCACCCTTGCAGTATTTCCCTTTTTTCGTAAGATGAATCTTCCCCTCCTGCTCTAATTCCTCACAGACCTTTCTAAGCTCCTCCCTCTGATCTTTCGGAACCTGAAGCAATACTGCAAGCTCCTTAAATTTCATCGGAACATAGAGCTCGTCACAGATCAGATCATAAATTACTTTTTTCCGCTTTGTGAATGTCCTGTCTTCATTCATAATTTTCCCCTCTTCCCCTATATGTAAAAGGACACTCCATTACAGGAGTGTCCCGTCTTTTTCCAACATAACTCAAGTCTTATGCAAATACCTTCAAATTCAACACTGCTGCCAGAACAATAAACAGAATCGCAAGGAACTTCGTCGACTTCACCAGAGCGCCCTCCATGGAACGGCCCTTATTCTGTCCCCAATAGGTATCAGCCATTCCGCTGATCGTTCCGAGTCCTGCCGACTTTCCCTCCTGGAGCAGCACGATCGCTGACAGTGCGATACAGTCTATTGCAAATATGATTAATAGTATTGTTTTCAGAATTTCCATTTTCTATACACCTCCTGCCGATAAACCATTATTATTCTAGCACAGCTTGCCGGTGTTTACAAGAATTATTTTTACGTTTCTTCAATCAAATCTTGCGAAAATTTATCCCAGCGCCACATCCAGGATCATCATCACAAGAAAACCTACGATAAAACCCAGGGTTCCCTCTTTTCCATCACTACCCTCAATATGTGCCTCCGGGATCAGCTCTTCCACCACCACATAAATCATTGTACCTGCGGCAAATGCGAGACAGACTGCAATGGAATTTCTCACTGTTCCGGCAAATGCAGCAGCCAGTACGCCAAAGACCGGCTCTACGGCCGCTGTCATGCTGGCGATAAAAAAGGCGGTTTTCTTCTTCATCCCTTCCTTTACAAGGGGTAGCGCTACCGCCGTACCCTCCGGAAAATTCTGGATGCCGATCCCTACTGCAAGAGCAATCGCGCCGGAAAATAGTGCCAGATCCGACGGCTTTTGTGCCGCCAATGCAAAGGCCAGACCGACCGACATTCCTTCCGGAATATTATGTACGGTAATTGCCATTACGAGCATAAGCGTACTTTTCCCGAGAGTTACCCGGCGGCCCTCCTGCCTTGCAAACCATTTTTTTAAGAAATCGTCCGCTATCAGAAGCGTAATCACGCCAAGAAGAAATCCGCCCGTCATCACAAGCCATCCGGTCTGTCCGTTTTCCTCTGCAAACTCAAGCCCAGGGAGCAAAAGAGACCATACCGACGCCGCGATCATAACTCCTCCCGCAAAACCCAAAAAACCGTTCTGTAATCTTCCGCTCACCTCTCTCTTTACAAAAAATATTCCCGCCGCTCCCAGCGCCGTGATCGAAAATGTTCCCATTGTCCCAAGAAATGCTAAAAAAATTCCATTCATACATATCACCTCTGTAGATAATATATGAATGGAACTTCGTTTTGCTAATTGCTGTTTCTCATCCGCTGTTTCAACAGAACATATGCCGTCACGCAGATAATAACTGATAAAAGTGAGCCCGCCGGAGCCGCAAGCCCCATCGGGAATAGTGTATCAGGAAAATACTTTGACGCCAGATATGCCCCCGGAATACGCGCACAGACAATGGATATGGAATTATGTAAAAATGAAATCCCGGACCAGCCGTAGGCACAGAAATATCCGCTGAAGCTGAAATGAATTCCTGCAAATATACAATCCCAGATATAGCCCCTGAGATACTGCCCGCCAAGATAAACCGCCGCCGTGTCATTTGTAAACAGGCCAACCATCGGCTCACTGATAAACTGTGTGAGCACCGATATAATTACCCCGTAAATCACCACCATACAGGATGCATATTTAAGCGTAAGCGCCGCCCTGTCATGCTTCCCGGCCCCGACATTCTGTGCGGAAAGCGCCGATACCGTAGAAAGCATCGTAGACGGCACAAGAAATACGATTCCGATGATCTTCTCCACGATTCCCACTGCCGCTGCGTCATTTAATCCCCTGCGGTTTGCGATAACTGTAATTACAATAAAAGAAATCTGTACAAATCCGTCCTGCAGCGTAACCGGAATCCCGACCTTTAGGATCTGTCTCATCGTATCCTTATGCGGCCTGAAATATTCCCGTTTTAATGTCAGTCCCGTCTTCCGCCTCCGAATGATCACAAGCGCCGTGATCACACTTATGGTCTGAGCAAGCGTCGTTCCAAGAGCCGCTCCCGCCGCACCCAATCCGAATATACCGATAAAAAGATAATCCAGCCCGATATTCGCCGCGCATGCAACCGCTATAAAATACATAGGGCTTTTCGAATCCCCCAGCCCCCGGAAAACAGAGCTGATAATATTATATGCCGTAATAAACGGGATCCCGATAAAACAAATCGTAAGATAGGACACCGTCCCCCGCACCGCCTCTGCAGGCGTGGACATCACTGCCACAATCGGTTTTACAAGAATCAGGAGCAGGAAGAAGCACCTCGGCAAGATATTGAAATCAAAATGTCGATGTAGAAAGGAAAAATATGACCTCATCACAAATTTTATTACTTGTAATCGGCGGCGGTTTGTTTTTAATCATCGCTGTGATTATTGCAATCGGGGACGGAGGTTCGCTGAAATCCTTTAAGAACAAGCCTGCAATAGTACTGTAAATAATTTTATATTTATGAAGAGCATCTGCCAAAATTGGCGGATGTTTTCTTTTTGGAGACGTCAGTATGACAGTTCCGGCTGCATTGAAGGAGTTAGAAAAAATAGGGTCTCGGGGCTGACTGGCACGGGATTGTATGAGATGATGCGGAATCTGTTGGATAAAGATGGATGTTTACCGGGTAAAAAATAAAGATTGCCATAAGAAAGGCAGAATGATAATATAATAGAGAGATAACCGTTCTGCATTATAGAGTAAATTGAATGAGATTGCAATGTAAAATTTGGAGAGTCTGATAAATTGGAGCAGAGAAAAACAGTGGAAATGAAGAATAATATAGGAGAAGACCAAATTTATGGCAGGCACAAATATTTCATATATGCCGTTGACGGCAACCCCATTCAGACACAACGATCAATATAGAGAAATAAGCTCCGGCAATCTGGAATTGGCAAAATATATCCGATGCTTTTGGGGAAGCGAAAATCCTTATCGGGGAAGTAGGAAAATTACGGAAGCAAGCGTGATCATCCCTGACACCTGTGTGGATATCATCTATCAGATTAATCATACAGAATCTACGGTTACCGGAGGTTTCTGCGGAATTAACGACGCAAGTTTTCTTTATCATGAATATATCAAGCCCGGGAACCTGGTTTCTGTATTTGCGATTCGGTTTTACGCCTGGTCTGTTTTTGGATTTTCTGAAGATTCTCTGAAAGGCACGATAAATGGCTGCTATGATGTACAGTCCAGGTTTTACTGGCTAGACAAAGTGTTAAGGCAGCAGCTTTTTGAAAAACGCATGCGCACAGCAGATCTCCAGAATCGCCTGGAACAGATGATGCGGGACAAGCTTGTGGATAAGAAGAATCAGTTGGCAATTCGAGAAGGCCTGAATCTG
>CAQNVT010000095.1 GCA_948844705.1 uncultured Dorea sp. | reverse complement strand
GATAGCTCCCGGATCCCCTCGTGTACGATGGTCTTGCTGATGTTCATCTCATCGGCAATCTCACGTTCGGTGGGAAGCTTCTCGCCGGGCGCGAGTTCTCCTGAGAGAATCATTTCCTCAATCTGAGAGATAAATAATTCCTTAATAGACAAAAAGATGCTTTCAACTTTGGGAATTGTGTCAATTTACAATTGGGGAAATATGTCGGAAAATGTAAGGTAAAGGATTATCGATACATAAGCTGCGGCAGAGGAATGTCCGTAAAGAGACAGGGAAAGGAGAAATGGATATGCCGGAAATGAGCAAAGCAGTTATCCCGCCGCATATGGGGGATAAAAATCCGAGTGAGAAGATCTTAAAGCTTGGAAGAAAGATTACAGATGTAGCAGCGCATAAGCTTAAAGGTGTTACGGTGGAGGATCCGGAATACTGGGGACTTGCGGAGATCGTGACCGAGGAGATGGCAGATATCGCGCTGAAAATGAAGGTGCGCCGTCACTATAAGATCGAAGAGCTCTGGAAGATGAACAAGGTAGAGGAATCACAGAAGGAGCATTTTCAGAAGGTATTGGACGAGATGAGCTATATCGGACTTCTGGAATACGATTACGGTAACAACTATGACCACTACGGTGCCATACCGGGACCGACGGACCGCAGGTACTGCCTGCCTATGTTCGTGCCGGGGTCGGCGGAGCTCTTTAACATGGAGGAGGGCCCGGAGGGAAACAAGCGTTTAAGAGAGCATCCCGCGCTTGCAAGCTTTTTTGAGCGTATGACCTTTGTGCCCCTTGACGGGCTGACGCATATGGTCCCGCCGGGAGGCGCGGGAATCGGCATGCATGTAATCCCGGTGGAAAAGGCGATTTCCATGGAGAACGGAACGATCGATCTGGAGCACATTTCCTACTGGCTTAAAAAATATGAGGGCCATATCGGCGTGGGCCAGTGCTCGTGCCGTGCAAGCCGCAGGGTGCTGGGCGACGGCTGTGCGGACGATGAGATGAACTGGTGTATCGGCGTGGGCGATTTTGCCGATTACTGCAGGGAGACCGGAAAGGGCCATGACATTACTTATGAGGAGGCTATGGAGATCTTCCGTAAGGCGGAGGATAACGGCTTTGTACACCAGATCACCAACATTGACGGAGAGAATAAGATATTCGGGATCTGCAACTGTAATGTAAATATATGTAATGCGCTCCGTACGTCCCAGCTCTTTAACACGCCGAACATGAGCCGCAGTGCGTTTACCGCGAGGGTAGAAAAGGAAAAATGTGTTGCCTGCGGAAAATGTGTGGAGTATTGCCCGGCAGGGGCCGTGAAGCTTGGACAGAAGCTGTGTAAGAAGGACGGACAAGAGGTGCGGTATCCGAAGCATGAGCTTCCGGATAAGCTTAAATGGGGCAGGGATAAATACGACGAGGATTACCGTGACAATAACCGGATCAACTGCTATGAGACCGGGACCTCTCCGTGCAAGGCGGCCTGTCCTGCCCATATCGCGGTACAGGGATATATCCGCAAGGCGAAGGAAGGAAAATATCAGGAGGCGCTTGCTCTGATCAAAAAGGACAATCCGTTCCCGGCGATCTGCGGGCGCGTCTGTAACAAACGCTGTGAGGCGGCATGTACAAGGGGAACGATCGATAAGGCCGTAGCCATTGATGATATTAAGAGATTCATTGCAGAGCAGGATCTTAACGAGGAGACAAGATATATTCCGCCGGTAGTGATCGCATCCAATCAGCATACGCAGTGGGAGCAGAAAATAGCCATAATCGGCGCAGGCCCGGCAGGCCTGTCCTGTGCTTATTATCTGGCGACAAAGGGATATAAGCCGACGGTATTTGAAAAGCATGAGCGTCCGGGCGGCATGATGACCTACGGAATTCCGTCCTATAAGCTTGAAAAGGATGTTATCGAGGCGGAGATCGAGGTGCTTCGCGAGCTTGGCGTTACGATCAAATGCGGTGTGGAAGTCGGTAAGGATGTGACGCTTGAAGAACTCCGCGCGGAGGGATATCAGGCATTTTATCTGGCAATCGGATGCCAGGGAGGAAAGCTTCCGGAGATTCCGGGTAACGATGCAGAAGGAATTGACATCGCAGTAAGCTTTCTGCATGATGCGACAGAAAATCAGGAGCAGAAGATAAAAGGGCGGGTCGTAGTAGTCGGCGGCGGCAATGTAGCGGTTGACTGTGCAAGGAGCGCTTACCGCTTCGGAGGAAAAGAGGTTGCTATGTTCTGTCTGGAATCCAGAGAGACGATGCCCGCTTCCGAAGAGGAGATCCGTGAAACGCTGGAAGAGGAGATCGCAATTCATAACGGCTGGGGACCGAAGGAAATTCTGAAAAATAAAAGCGGAAGGGTTCAGGCAGTCGTATTCAGGAAATGTGTTTCCGTATTTGACGAGGACGGGCGGTTTCATCCACAGTACGATGAGGAAGAGCTGATGACGGTAGAATGCGAGAATGTAATCTTTGCAATCGGGCAGAGCATCGAATGGGGCAATCTGCTGAAAGACGAAGAGATTGAGTTCTGGCACGGAAATTATCCGGTGGCGGACGCACTCACTTATCAGACGAAAAAGCCGGACATCTTCGTGGGAGGAGACGTTTACAGCGGGCCAAAGTTCGTGATCGATGCGATCGAGGCAGGGAAAAACGCGGCAGAGTCATTGCATCGGTATGTACACCCGGGAGCAAGTATGACGATCGGACGCAACAGGCGGGATTTCCATGAGCTTAATAAGGAAGATATTCTGGTAGAAGGATATGATACGATCGGACGTCAGGAAGCGGGGCTGGATGAAGCCGTTGATTATAAGCATTCCTTCCGGGATGCAAGAAAGACGCTGACAGAGGAGCAGGTGCATCTGGAGGCGAGCCGCTGTTTAAGCTGCGGGGCCTCCGTTGTGGATGAAAATAAATGTATCGGGTGCGGTATCTGTACGACGAAGTGTGAATTTGACGCTATCAGGCTTCACAGAGACCATCCGGAATGCTCAAGGATGTGCAGATCCGAGGATAAATTTAAAGAAATCGGAGCATACGCGGCAGGAAAGGCATTTAAAACTGCTTTTGCAAAGAAGCCGGAGGTAAAAAAAGCCGGAGCGAAGAAACCGGAGGTAAAAAGGGCGGCTGAAGCAGCCGCAAAGTCAGTAAAGAAAGCGGCAGAGCCCATAGAAAAGGCGGCGAAGAGGGCAAGGCGCTCCGTGGATCAAAAGGGAAGAAAACGAGGATAAAAAATGCACGAGTTGGGAATTGTCTTTCATATTGTAAAAACGGTAGAAAATGTCGCCCGCGAGAATCACGCAGAGAGGGTGGGGAAGGTGGTGCTTCAGATCGGTGAGGTATCTACCATTATTCCCTCCTATCTTGAGGACTGCTGGAAGTGGAAATGCTCAAAGAGCGAGCTTATGGACGGATGCGAGCTGGAGATCGAGACGATTCCGGCGGTCACCTTCTGTGAAAGCTGCGAAGAGACCTACGGTACGGTAGAGTATGGGAAAATCTGTCCTTACTGCGGAAGCGGGGAGACATATCTGCTCCAGGGCAACGAGCATCAGATTAAGGAAATAGAGGTGATATGACATGAAGGAGTTTAAGACGATAGAAGTAAAAAGAAGCATATTTGAGGATAATGATGCGGATGCCGGACGGCTTCGAAAGGAGCTTAAGGAAGAGGGAACCTTTCTTCTTAATCTGATGTCCTCTCCCGGAGCAGGGAAGACGGCGACACTGAAACGGACGATAGAGGCGCTTAAGGATGAGTTCAGGATCGGTGTCATGGAGGCGGATATTGACTCGGACGTAGACGCCAGGGCGATATCTGAGACCGGTGTGCGGGCGATTCAGATCCATACGGGAGGCATGTGCCACCTTGATGCGGACATGACGAGACAGGGAATCCGGGAGTTCGGGACAAAGGATCTGGAGCTTGTAGTGCTGGAGAATGTGGGAAATCTGGTATGCCCGGCGGAATTCGATACGGGAAGCACGAAAAACGCCATGATCCTGTCGGTTCCGGAGGGAGACGACAAGCCGTTGAAATATCCGCTGATGTTTTCGATCTGTGACGTAGTGCTCATCAATAAATGTGATACCTTAAGCGTGTTTGATGATTTCAGCAAGGAGGCAGTAAAGGAGAGGATCCTGAAGTTGAATCCGAAGGCGGAGGTGATCTATATATCCGCAAAGACCGGAGAAGGCTTCGAAGAATGGCTCCGGTGGCTCAGGAAAGAGATCAGGGAATACAGGATGTGAGGACAAGCCTGGGAATTCATGCAGGAGAACCTGTAATTCAGAGGTGCATTATGGAGATATACAGCGGTAAAAGTGTGTATAACGGTATTGCGATCGGGAAGATCAGCATATATAAGAAGGACGCGCAGCAGGTAAAGCGCGTAAAGGTTGCGGACGCAGAGGCGGAGATCAGACGCTATGTGTCTGCGAAGGAAGAGGCTGCAAGACAGCTGCAGGCTTTATACGATAAGGCGCTTAAGGAAGTCGGCGAGGCAAATGCGGCCATATTTGAAGTGCATCAGATGATGCTGGAAGATATCGATTATAATGAATCCGTAGAAAACATTGTGCGTAGCCAGAAAGTGAATACGGAATATGCAGTAGCCGCAACGGGAGATAATTTCTCTCAGATGTTTGCGGCAATGGATGACGATTACATGAAGGAGCGTGCGGCAGATGTCAAAGATATTTCCGAGAGGGTCCTTACTATCCTGAACGGAAAGACAGACAGCACGGTGGCAGCCGGGGAGCCTGTGATCATTGTAGCGGATGATCTGGCGCCGTCGGAGACCGTGCAGCTCGATAAGGATATGGTATTGTCTTTTGTGACGGTTCATGGTTCAACGAATTCCCACACCGCGATTCTGGCAAGGATGATGCAGATACCGGCGCTGGTCGGAACGGCTCTTCCGTTAGACGATACGGTGGACGGGAAGCTTGGAATCGTAGATGGGGCATCGGGGAAAATCTATGTGGATCCGGACGAGGAGACATTGGCCGGAATGAAGGCGAGAAAGCAGGAGGAGATCAGAAAGAAGGAGCTGCTTGAGACTTTGAAGGGACGGGAAAATGTTACGCTTGACGGTCAGAAACTGATGCTGTATGCTAACATTGGAGACATCAAAGACCTGGCTATGGTTATGCAGAATGATGCCGGCGGCATCGGGCTCTTCCGGAGTGAATTCCTCTATCTTGAGAAGGAGGATTATCCGACGGAGGAGGAACAGTTCCAGATCTATAAGCAGGCGGCGGAGACGATGGCAGGCAAGAAGGTTATCATCCGTACCCTGGATATCGGCGCCGATAAGCAGTGTGATTATTTCGGCATGGAGCACGAGGATAATCCGGCGCTCGGGTACCGCGCGATCCGCATCTGCCTGACCCGCCCGGAGGTGTTTAAGACACAGCTGCGTGCGTTATTCAGAGCCAGTGCCTTTGGAAATATAGCAATTATGTATCCTATGATCACCAGTGTAAAGGAGATAAGGCAGATCCGGGAGATCGTATCCGAGGTAAAAAAAGAGCTTGACGAACAGAAGATGCCCTACGGCAGGCCGGAGCAGGGAATCATGATCGAGACTCCCGCTGCCGCGATCGTAAGTGATCTGCTGGCGGAGGAAGTGGATTTCTTCAGCATCGGGACAAATGACCTGACACAGTACACGCTTGCCATCGACCGTCAGAATCCAAAGCTTGACGAGTTCTATGACGCGCATCATCCGGCGGTTCTGCGCATGATAGCCATGGTGGTGGAAAATGCGCACAAAGCAGGCATCTGGGCAGGCATATGCGGAGAGCTGGGAGCAGATCAGACGCTGACACAGGAATTTCTTGCCATGGGCGTAGACGAGCTGTCCGTGTCACCGGGAAGCATCCTGCCGATCCGTAAGATCGTACTGGAAACGAACGTAGGAGAGTACAAGGCAGGGAAATAAATGTTGACAAAGCAGCGACAGGATCTATTACTTAAGCTTCTGGAGGAAAAAGGAAGCATCATGGTATCGGAGGTGAAGGAACTTCTTTCGGCTTCGGAATCCACGATCCGCAGAGATATCACGGCGCTTGACCGGGAGGGAAAGCTTGTGAAGGTATTTGGCGGGGCAGTGGCGGCAGAGGAGAAGATCACTGCCCATGAATATACGGTTGCCCAGAAGAGCGAATTGAATCTGGAGGAAAAGAAAAGGATTGCGAGGTATGCCGCCTCATTAATCGAACCGGAGGATTTTGTTTATCTGGATGCAGGTACGACGACGGCACATATGCTGGATTATATAGCGGAGGACAGAGTTACCTTTGTGACCAATGCGGTTGCCCATGCGCAGCGGCTTGCCATGCGCGGGATAAAGGTCCTGCTTGTGGGCGGAGAGCTAAAGGCCTCTACAGAGGCGATTGTCGGAAGCCAGGCGATGCAGATCATTCAGAATTATCATTTTACGAAGGGATTTTTCGGAACGAATGGTGTGACGAAAAAATGCGGCTGTACGACGCCGGATGCCAATGAGGCGATGGTAAAGCGGACGGCCATAGAACAGTGCAAGAAAAGCTATGTGCTCTGTGACAGCTCAAAATTTGAGCAGATAAGCGCCGTGACCTTTGCCTCGTTTGCAGGGATGAATTTCCTTACAGACCGGAGGCCTGCCGGGTATGAAGACTGTGAAAATATAGAAATTACTTTTTAGACCTGTTTTCCAAAAAGAGAGCTCTCTCCAGAATTCCATGTTTTCCGGCATGGACTCTTCTGAGGGAACTCTTTTTTCTTGGTCGGCAGTCATCTTGCCGGATATTTATATTCTATCTATTTTCTTCCTTAGCAGCTCAATCTGAGCTTTAAGTTCGTTTATCGTTTCTTTTTGACCATCTATCGTTTCCTGCATCTCATCTATCATATAGTCTACTGTATTTTTATCAAGAATTGCCAGTTCCTCTGAAAAAAGTCCCATGATATCCTCCATATTCCGGCATATCTCATAAACCTCTCTGTAAAGCGCCTGAAACTCAGGATATGCTTTAAGCAGCTCCACAATTATCTCTGGTTCATCCACACTTAAGAAGGTAAGCCATGCCTCCAGCCTATTAGTCCTGTTTACTCCTTCATTGTGAAGTTTTTTCTTAAAGAT
>CAQNVT010000094.1 GCA_948844705.1 uncultured Dorea sp. | reverse complement strand
TGTGAATTTTTTATAAAATTTATATAAAACCGATCCAAAAAGACACATGATCCAAGGGTGTATCCCTCATCATGTGCCTTTCGAAATTAGTATTTTCTTAACTTAATGACATTGAAATTAATTTTACTACGTCCCAGATTGTATCCTACCCTGTCCCAAATTAGCATTTATCCAGCTCCCGTTCACATATGGGGTGTTTTTTGATTTCCGGCTTTTCGTACAATTTTCCCCGCATTACGACCATATACGGTGTGCGGAGCGCCGCAAGATCCTCAAGCGGATTTTTTTCTGTTATGAGAAAATCGGCGCTTTTTCCAACCTCAACGCTGCCGGTGACGTCGCCGATTCCGGCAATTTCCGCGTTTCTTTTTGTGGCAGTGTAGAGGGCAAATTTTTTGCTGACGCCTACGTATTTGTGGAAATACTGAAGTTCGCGCCACATGTCATAGTGGGTGACGAAGGGACAGGCGGTATCGGTTCCAAGTCCTACGGGAATATCGTTTTCAAGAGCGGTCTTCGCGGCGGAAATGATGCCCTCAAGCACGATGTTTCCGTTATACTGCATCATTTCCGTGCTGTGCATGAGCCCTCTGTCAAATTTTGCCAGCGGGATGGCAGGGGAAATAGTGCAGATATCGCAGGCGTGTCTTTTCTTAAACAATGCGATAATGTCCTCGTCCGGCGCGGCGCCGTGCTCAATTGTATCCACACCGTTTTCCAGTGCGGCGCGCACACCTTCCGGGCTTTCCGCGTGGGCGGCAACCTTAAGTCCTGCCTTATGTGCCTCCTCACAGCAGGCTTTGATGTAGGCGGGCGGCATTTTTAGTACGCCGGGTTCGCCCTTTACCTTTGCATCCAGTACACCGCCGGTCACCATCAGCTTGATGAGATCCGGCTTTTCGCTTATAATGTGGCGGACCAGTGTGCGGCACTGCTCTTCACTTTCGGCGGCGTATGCCACAGAGCCTGCCATATGTCCGCCTGGCACGGATACGGCCATGTTGGAAACCAGCATACGGGGACCGTCCACCTTTCCTTCCAGGATACGGTCCCGTATCTTAGCGTCAAGACTTCCGAGCCCGCCTACGGTGCGGATGGTTGTTACACCGGACATAAGCTCTGTCTTTGCATAATTTTCACATAATTTCATTCCGATCCACCGCGTCAGAGGGGTGGACATGACAAGCTTTGCCATTTTTGTGTTGTCCTGCTCCTTTTTTTTCGGCTCTCCGCCGCCGGGAAGATGTACATGCAGGTTGATAAGCCCCGGCATCAGATAGAGTCCTCTAAGGTCGATACACCGTCCGGTTTCGCTGGTCCCTGTGGTTGGGGATATTTTTACAATTACATTATTTTTTACAGTAACCGTCATATCCTGCTGCGGCTCCATCTTCTCGGTGCCATTCAGTATGGTACAATGCATAAAGTTTGTTTTCATTTGAATCCCCCGCAAAATGTCAGATTTTGATCCTGGTACTAACTTAATATATATTTTAACATAAATATTTTCAAATACCACTGGCGTTTTTTAAAGTTATGCGTATAATAAATACAAGAGTTAAAAGTGGAGCCGGAGAAGGGCTTCCCAAGTAGGAGAAGAAGTATGATTACAAGTACTGCAAATGCGAAGGTGAAGCGTCTTGCGGGCCTGCAGAAAAAAAAGCGGCTCCGGGAGGAAGAAGGAATATTTCTTGCGGAGGGACTCCGTATGTTCCGGGAGGTGCCGAAGGACAGGCTGTGCGAGGTCTATGTATCGGAAGCGTTTTATAAAAAAGAAAAGACAGCTCTTGAGAATGTCCTTGAGGGAACCGGTATCAGGCCGGAGTTTCTTTCCGACCATGTGTATGAGCATGTGTCGGATACGAAGACGCCGCAGGGCGTGCTGTGTGTTATAAAGCGCAGGGAAGGCCGCCTTGATGAAATGCTGGGAGACCGATGTCCGTTTCTTCTTGTGCTTGACAATCTGCAGGATCCGGGAAATGTAGGGACGATCCTTCGGACGGCCGAGGGCGCCGGGGTGACGGGAGTGATACTTGGCCGTGACAGCGCGGACATTTATAATCCCAAGACGATCCGTTCTACGATGGGGTCGGTATATCGGGTGCCGTTCTGCTATGCGGAGGATATTCCGGGAGTGCTGGATCGGATAAATGGGGCGGGGATCACGACCTTCGCCGCACATCTTGAAGGAAAACTTGACTATGACGAGCCGGATTACAGGAAGCCGTGTGCATTTCTAATCGGAAATGAGGGAAACGGCCTCCGGGACGAGACGGCAGAGAAAGCGGAGGAATATATCCGGATTCCGATGCTTGGACAGGTGGAATCGTTAAATGCGGCGATCGCGGCATCGGTTTTGATGTTTGAGGCGGCGAGACAAAGGAGGAGATAATATGAAGCCTGTGATTGATCTTTCTAAGGAATATGGTTTGGTATTTGACGGCGGAGGCGCCAGGGGTGCCTATCAGATCGGCGCGTGGAAGGCGCTTAAGGAAGCCGGTGTTAAAATAAACGCGGTGGCAGGTACGTCCGTGGGTGCATTGAACGGCGCCCTCGTCTGCATGGGTGATGTGGATACGGCGGAGGATATTTGGCGGAAGATGACATTTTCCACAGTGATGGACGTGGATGACGAGTGGATGGAACGGCTGTTCCGCGGTGAGACTACGTTAAAGGAATTTTTAAATGAGGGATGGAAAAAATTAAAGGACGGGGGGATCGACATTTCGCCGCTTAGGAAGCTGATTCATGAGACGGTGGATGAGGAGACGATCCGCACATGCGGGATCGAATTTGCCCTTCTTACATTTTCCGTGTCGGATTTTAAAGAGCTGGATCTGAGCGTGGAGGATATTCCGGAGGGACTTCTGGAGGATTTCCTTCTTGCCAGTGCATATCTGCTCGGATTTAAAAATGAACGCCTGCATGGGAAGAAATATATTGACGGCGGCGTGGTAAATAATGTGCCCCTTAATTCTCTTGTGAAGAGGGGATATGAAAATATTATCGAGGTCAGGATCTACGGGCCGGGAAGAGAGCCGCGGGTACGGATGCCCGAGGGAAGTGTAAAATATGAGGTGGCGCCGCGGGTGAAGCTCGGAAGCATCATCGAGTTTTCGGGGAAACGCAGCAGGCAGAATCTGACGATCGGCTATTACGACGCAAAAAGAGTGATTTACGGGCTTGAGGGCTTTATTTATTATGTAGAGCAGACGCACGGAGAGGAGTATTACGAAGAGCTTCTTAGCGGCATGCGGGAGATCGAAAGGGCGGATACTGCACTTAAATTAAAGCTTCCTCTTGGATTTTCGGACAAGGAGCTTTTCATGGGGATGCTGGAGGCGGCTGCGAAAATATTTCAGATTCCGAAATATCAGATATACACAGATGAGCAATTATATGATATTGTATATGAGAAATATGTAAAAGCGGGCGGAAGGCTTAATTTGCCGAGATTCGTCCACATACTGGCAGCATTAAGGGAGGAGCAGACTATGAACCTAAAAGGAAGAAGCTTTATCACACTGAAGGATTACACACCGGAGGAGATTTTTTATCTGCTTGATCTGGCGGCAGATCTTAAGGAGAAGAAGAAACAGGGAATTACCGGTGAGAGCTTAAAGGGCAAGAACATCGCGCTTATTTTTGAAAAGCCGTCAACAAGGACACGCTGTGCATTTACTGTGGGAGCGGCAGATGAAGGCGGAATTCCGACGTATCTTTCAGGAAATGAGATTCAGCTTGGGCATAAAGAGAGCATCGAGGATACGGCACGCGTGCTTGGGAGAATGTTTGACGGAATCGAGTTCCGCGGCTTCAGGCAGGAGCATGTGGAGGCGCTTGCAAAATACAGCGGCGTCCCGGTGTGGAACGGTCTGACGGATGAATACCACCCGACACAGATACTGGCGGATCTCCTTACGATGCGGGAGCATTTCGGCTATCTTAAGGGGCTGAAATTCGTGTATCTGGGAGACGGGCGCAACAATATGGCAAACAGCCTGATGATCGGCTGCGCGAAGGTCGGGGTGGATTTTGTAATTATAGCGCCGGAGAGCCTGTGGCCGACGAAGGAGCTTACCGGCCTGTGCGAGGAGTATGCGAAGGAATCAGGAGCTTCCGTTACAGTGACAGATGATGTAAATGCAGTGGAAAATGCAGACGTACTCTATACAGACGTGTGGGCGTCCATGGGCGAGGAGGACAAGGCGGCGGAGAGGATCAGGCTTCTTACACCTTATCAGGTAAACAGTGAGCTCATGGAAAAGACAGGAAAGGAAGGAACGATCTTCATGCACTGTCTGCCGGCAGTAAAAGGAAAAGAAGTAACCGAGGAGGTCTTCGAAAGCGAGGCAAGCGTCGTATTTGACGAGGCAGAGAATCGGCTGCATACAATAAAGGCAGTTATGGTGGCGACATTAGGGACAGGGTTAAACTAATCTGGGACGGAGTATTTCTAGAAATACTCCGTCCCAGATTGAGCGGACAGGAAGCAGATATGAAAGCAGAAATATTACGAATACTGAAGGAAACCGGCAGATATATTTCAGGCCAGCAGCTGTGCGATCAATTTTCCGTATCCCGCACGGCGGTCTGGAAAGCGATTGAGCAGCTTAAGAAGGAGGGCTATGAGATCGAAGCGGTACGCAATAAGGGATACCGCCTGACCGGGAGCCCGGATATTATTTCACGGGACGAGATTCAGAGTATGGTCAGGACGAAATGGGCAGGCCGTAGGGTCATTTATTTTGACGAGACGGATTCTACCAATATTCAGGCCAGGCTTGCCGGGGAAAAGAAAGCGGCGCACGGTACGCTCATCGTAGCGGACAGGCAGTCGGCAGGAAAGGGCCGGCGGGGCCGTTCCTGGGATTCTCCCAGGGGAATATGTATTTATATGACATTGCTTCAAAGACCGGTGCTTTCACCGGTAAAGGCGCCGATGCTTACACTCGTCATGGCGCTCAGCGCGGCGGAGGCCGTGAGAGAGCATACAGGACTTCCCGCACGGATTAAGTGGCCCAATGATATCGTGTTAAATAAAAAAAAGATATGCGGAATACTCACGGAGATGAGTACGGAGATCCAGGATATCAATTACGTAGTGACCGGTGTGGGGATCAATGTAAATCAGGAGGAATTTCCGGAGGAAATAAAGAAAACGGCTACGTCACTTTTCATAGAGAGCGGAAAACGGTTCAGGCGCTCAGAATTAATCGCGGCTGTGATGGAGCGCTACGAGGAAAATTATGAGCTGTTTATGAAAAATGAAAATCTCTCCGGGCTTCAGGAAAGATATAATAAACTGCTTGTAAATATTGATAAGGACGTGCGGGTGTTAGAGCCCCAGGGAGAGTATAACGCACATTCGTCAGGGATAAACGAGCAGGGCGAGCTGATCGTAGTGACGGCAGAGGGTGAGGAAAAGCATATTTTTGCAGGAGAGGTATCCGTCCGGGGAATATACGGGTATGTGTAATCTGGGACAGGGTATTTTCAATCTGGGACGTAGTAAAATTAATTTTACTACGTCCCCAACTAAGAGGAGGGTGTGTATGTACGGAGACAGGATTGTGTTATGCGGCGCGAATTCGTATGAGGAGAAATATTATCTGAACCCGGATTTTGACGGACTTCCGGAGTCCATCCAGAATGAGCTTAAAATTATGTGTGTGCTGTATGTCAATGATGTGGGCGGAATTCTGACACTGGTATATGAAGAGGACGGCGAGCTGTGCTTTGAGGTGACCTCGGAGGAGTTTGATCCGATGTTTGACGATATCGGAAGCCGGCTTAAGATCAAGCAGCTCCGGCGGGAAAAGCAGGATCTTCTGCAGGCGTTGCAGCTTTATTATAAGGTGTTCTTTCTGGGAGAGGAGGTAGAATAAATTGCTTTTGGTAATAGATATAGGAAATACGAATATTACGTTCGGTGTATTTAAGGGGGATAAGCTTCTGGGAACCTTCCGTATGATGACAAAGCTTCCGCGCACGTCTGACGAATACGGAATTATGTTAAGGGAGCTTGTGGAGCATCAGGGAATCGTAAGCACGGAAATTAATGCCGCTATCGTGGCGTCGGTAGTGCCGGATGTTATGCACTCCTTTGGAAGTGCGATGATAAAATATTTTGGCATCCGCCCAATGGTAGTGTCGGCGGGCATTAAAACAGGTATCCGTATCGTGACGGAGAATCCCAAGCAGGTAGGGGCCGACCGTATCGTAGATGCCGTTGCGGCTTACACGATCCACGGCGGGCCGGTTATTGTAATAGATTATGGAACCGCAACCACCTATGACGTGGTAGGGCCGGACGGAACCTTTGAGGCGGCCGTCATAGCACCCGGGATCAGGACATCTGCCCAGGCAATGTGGGGACAGGCGGCCATGCTTCCCGCTGTTGAGATCAAGAAGCCGGACTCTGTTCTTGGGCGGGAGACGATCGCGTCTATGCAGGCAGGTATCGTATTCGGTCAGATCGGCCAGACGGAGTATATCGTAAAGAAGATCCGTCAGGAGTCCGGCTATACGAATGCAAAGGTAGTGGCAAGCGGCGGCCTTGGAAACATAATCGCCGGCGAGACCGACGTGATCGATGTCTATGACCCGCAGCTTACGTTGAAGGGGCTTCGGATCATTTATGAAAGAAATAAAAAACGTTAAGACGGTGCGTTAATATGAATATAGGAAATGTAAAGCTTGATAATCCCTATATACTGGCTCCGATGGCAGGTGTTACGGACCTGCCCTTTCGTCTTTTGTGCAGGGAACAGGGCGCGGGTCTTCTCTGCATGGAAATGATCAGCGCAAAGGCGCTGCAGTATCAAAATAAGAACACGAAGGCTCTGCTTTCCATTCACCCGCAGGAATATCCGGTGTCCCTGCAGCTGTTTGGTTCGGACCCGAAGATTATAAGTGAACAGGCAAGACGGATAGAGGAGCTTCCTTTCCAGATATTGGATATCAACATGGGCTGCCCGGTACCAAAGGTAGTGAGAAACGGAGAAGGCTCTGCGCTTATGAAGGACCCAAAGCTGGTATATGAGATTGTACACGAGACGGTAAAGGCGATCCAAAAGCCGGTCACGGCAAAAATCCGCAAGGGCTTTGACGATACGAGTGTAAATGCGGCAGAGATCGCAAAGGTGATCGAAGAGGCCGGGGGCGCGGCGGTGGCCGTACATGGCCGCACAAGGGAGCAGTACTATTCCGGCAGGGCAGACTGGGAGATCATCCGTAAGGTTAAGGAAACGGTTTCCATTCCGGTTATCGGAAACGGGGATGTAGACTCCTGCGAAAAGGCGGCTGCGATGATAAGGGAGACCGGCTGCGACGGTGTAATGATCGGAAGAGGCGCCCAGGGAAATCCGTGGATATTTTCGGAGCTTCTGGAATATGACAGGACAGGCAGGATACTGCCCAGGCCGGATGCACGCGAAATACGCAGGATGATGCTCCGCCATGCAAGACTTCAGCTTGAATTTAAGGGCGATTATATCGGGATCCGCGAGATGCGGAAGCACGTGGCATGGTACACGAAGGGAATGAAGGGCGCGGCGCGGCTGCGGTCGCTTATCAACCAGGTGGAGTCCTATCAGGAATTAGAAGAGCTTATGGAAAAAATGCCATGAAATATCCCGTCTCATAAGAATAAAAAAAGTGTCCCGGACATATACTTTACCGTGCACGGGACATGTCCAAAAGGAACAAAAATATGGCAGAATTTCTACCGAATTAATTTCGCTGTTGGAATCGCTTGAAAACAGAGGGCTGCCGGATAGGGCAAAAAATAAATCGCCAGGAGCAAAGCAAGCTCCTAACAAGTGAGCGTCCAACCACAAAAAAGCCAAATTAGCTGGGGCTGTTGCCGAAGCATCTCCCACGGCTTTCGCCAAAACAGAATCATATTTTTCCAAACCGA
>CAQNVT010000093.1 GCA_948844705.1 uncultured Dorea sp. | reverse complement strand
TAAGATATTGATTATCAACTCAAATTGGAGTGCCATTCATAGTCATTCACCATCGTTCAACCCCACCATACAGCCTCGCTCACAACCGTTCCGATAAATTCGCTTAACGCGCCGTAGATGTCCACCTCACAGGATACCGGAATTCCCTGTGCGGTCAGACGGCTGTTTACATAGCATGGAACGAATCCGAACTGTGTCTGGAATGCCGGCCAGCATTTCCCTGCGATCGTAACATATTTGCGGTATCCTCTGTGCTCCTCGATCCAGTCCTTAAGCGTCAGCTCATACTGCGCAAGCTTCTGAAGGATCTCCGGCTTCTTATTGCCTGCTCCGAGCTCCTCCTCCATCTCCTTTACAACCGCCGGGATCCTCTCATCCCCGTCATGCTTATGAAATGCCTCGAACAGGTCAAGCTCTGAGTTCTCCTCGATCTCAACGCCCAGATCATAGAGCTTCTGGATCGGCGCATTACATGCAAGGAAGTTAAGCGGACGCGGTCCGAAGCTTATGATCTTAAGATTATTTAAGCCGATCACTGCCTTTGCGATCGGACGGAACTCATGGATCATATCCGCACATTCCTCTGCCGTTCCGACCGGATACTCCGGAATGTATGCTTTCACCTTACGAAGCTTTAAGTTATAGCTTGCATTTAACATACCGCAGTACGCGTCGCCTCTGCCCTGGATCAGGTTATCTCCCCTCTCCTCTGCCGCCGCGATAAACATCTTCGGCCCGTCAAAATGCTTTGCAAGAAGCGTCTCTGATATCTCCGGCCCAAAGTTTCCAAGATAAACAACCAGCGCATTGCAGCCTGCCTTTTTGATATCCTCCAATGCCTGTACCATGTGGATCTCGCTCTCCACAATACAGATCGGACATTCGTAGATCTCGTCCGCACCGTATTTCTCTGTATAAGCCCTCATAAGCGCTTCCCGCCTTGTAACGGATAAGCTCTCCGGGAAACAATCTCTGCTGACTGCAACAACTCCGATTTTTAACTCTGGCATATTATTCATAATTACATTCTTCCTTTCTATTTTCATTTTGTCCTATACGTTTCCTTTCGATACAACCGACTGCTTCAGACCGATATTCTCTCCCTTAAGTCCGCAGAAGGCATCCTCAATCCCTGCCTCCTCATGGGCGATAAGCCACTTATTCTTCGCAGTGATAAGCCGGTCCTCACCGGATTGTCCCTTCGGAAAATCAAGCTCCGTATTCGTTCCCGCCGGAAGGATCACCACCGCGCGGAAGCCGGTCTCTGCCGCCATGCACGGTGCATAGTGGAGCGTCGTAGCATACATCTCTACCGCCGTTCCCGCCGGTACAAAAAACGCCTCCGCCAGAGAAGTATCATACGTATGATCCTCCCCTATATCCTGCTCCATGCCGACCAGAAGAATCATATCCGTTACCGCAATGTCGATCTCCGAGGAACGGTGATATTCCAGCGCATTCAGCTTCGTATTCTTGCCGTTGCAATATCCGATCTGAATCGGAAGCCCGCCGAATGCCCGGTTTTTAAATTCCGCCGCTTCGGAAAGCGCCTCCATCTCCTCTACGGACGGCACATAGATGACCTCATCCGGCAGCGGCGTGTGCTTCATGACATCCAGGATCCCCGAAAACGTGTAACCGTTTAAGACACGTCCGTATTTTCCGAAGGACTTGTCCGTTACCTTTTGCACATTCATGCTGTTTCCTCCTTTTTTATTTTCCGCCGGCCGATTATCGGCCGATGGATTTTCCGCTGAAATTATCATAACAAACAGCCCCGGATCTTTCGACCGATTAATGGTCGGATCCAGGGCTATTTTTTGTCCTTTTTAATCTGTATTCACTCGGCGTCATCCCGTACTTCGCCTGAAACGCTCTTGTAAATGCCTTGCTGCTGGCAAACCCGTTATCCATCGCGATAGTGCCGATCGCCTGCTCCGTATTGAGAAGCTCCTGATATGCGCACTCCAGGCGCACACTTTGAAGATAAGCCTTATAATTGATTCCTGCATACCGCTTAAGCATCTTAGAGAGATATGCCGGAGAATATCCGAAAATCTCCGCAAGAGCTTCAAGCGACAGGTCCGCCTTATAATTTTCCTTAATATAATTCGTAATCATGGAAAGCCCGCCGAGCCTCTTGCTCTGCTTCAGCATATCCCGGCTCACCGCCGTCTCACGGTACTTTGAAACCAGAAGATAAAGCAGCATATAATACCGGCCCGTTACCTTCATCTCATAGCCGCATTTCTTCTCGCAGTAAGTCGTATACATATCCCGGATCAGGCGCATGACCTCTGCGTCCTGTTCACGTTTTTCATGGGTAAACCGGATAAACTGATCCGCGGTATAATATTTCTCAAAGGTTTTTAACGGGATCTGCAGCACCACCGTATAATTCCGGTTTCCGGCATCGATAGAATGGATCTCATTGGAATTCACCAGCATGAACTCTCCGGAGGATAACGGATACACCTCGCTATTCAGATAAAAATCCAGCTTTCCCTCAAAAACCGCAAATATCTCCACCGACCTGTGCCAGTGCTTATCACGGAAATAATGCCCGCACGCTCCTTCAAAAAGGAACAGCTTAAAGGGCAGATCTTCATTGGGCATGATAAGCTCGTGACTGAACTCCATATCCTTCCCTCCTTCTAAGAAACCTCTAAGAGAAATTCCCTAACCTTCTTCCTCCTCCGCCTGCTCCAAAAAATCCGCATCCTTCGTCTTGAGCCTGGGGATCAGTCCCCCGGCAACCTTTCCCTTCCCTCTATTCTTCACATAAAAATACCCGATGATCGAAAATACCGTTGCTCCCACAAAATTCACAAGGAGATCCTTCATCGTATCGATCAGTCCGATGTCAAGGTATCCGCCAAGCCCCAGGCTCTCTCCGTTTACCGCCGTATCCTCGATTCCGGAGATCTCTACCGGGATATTGCTGTTCGTCGGATCGAGCATTACGGAGTGAATGCTGTGTACGATCGTATCCTTCTGCATATCCAGTCCGAAAAACCTGTCCATGCCGAATTCAAAAAATTCCCATATGACGCCGATCGTCATGGAAAAACAGAATGCCACCACCGCCAGATATGCCGGCGACAGCTGAAAGGATATCTTCTTGCTCCTGTTAAGGATGTCCACAAGAGCAAATCCGATCGCCGCAGCCAGAAATCCGTTCATCGTATGCAGCACCGTATCCCAGAACGGAAACCGGATATAGTAAGACTGTATCTCTCCTAATATTTCCGCTGCGAATATAAAGACCAGAATAATGATCTCAAGCGGTGTCGGCAGCTCAACCTTAAACCTCACCTGGATAAAGCTCGGCATGACAAGCAATATCAGCGTAAGTGCACACAGAAATACATTTTCATAGTTCCTGTTAAATACCTGAAGAATCATCATTAATATCACGAGAACACGAAGCACCATATACACGATAAAGGAGCTTTTATGCTCTCTTAGCTCCATATGGAGCGCTCTTTTCATCACATGAAATCTCTTCTTAAGCTTCATCATTTTGTTCCTTTAATTCAAAAAATTATCTATGATCACACTTTCTGCTTCTTCCTCCGTCATTCCCATTGTCCGAAGTTTCACTAATTGTTCGTCATTGATCCTTCCAATCGCCGCTTCATGTATGATGGCCGCATCCAGATGCCTTGCATTGATCTCAGGAATCGAACTTACCTCCGCATGGTCCATGATAATGGAATCACACTGCACATGTGCATGGCAGCCCGCATTCCCGACTGCCTTCGGATGGAATACCTGCTTCGAGCTTCCCTTTGCCACCGAGCGGGATACGATCTGTGCAGAGCTTCCCTCACCGTTCATCTGCACCTCCATGTTGGAGACCGCCGTCTGTTCATCATGAGTCATGAGCTTCTCTACCACATACAGCTTCGCACCCTTTCCCATGGAAATATTTGTCTCCCTCTGCGTGGAATCCACGCCTTTGATCTGTGCCGTATCCAGCGTAAATATGGAATCCTCCTCCATATAAATATTTGTAACCGGATTGAGCACCTTTGCACCGGTGCCTTCTCCTTCACCGTAATGCTTCTCTTCATAACGGACATTTGCACCCTTCGCCACATGGAAGGAATGGATCCCGTCATGGCGGCTTTCGTTACAGCCGCTGTTATGGATCCCGCAGCCTGCAACAATTGTCACCTCAGCTCCCTCAGCGATAAAAAAATCATTGTATACTACATCGGTCATGCCGGACGCATCCACTACTACCGGGATGTGCACCTGCTCTCCTTTTGTATCTCCGTCAATATAAACGTCGATTCCGGGCTTATCTTCCTTTTTCCTGATTTTAATATGCTCGCTGTCGCCGTGGCAGAGAGCGGTTCCGTTATGACGCAGGTTGAAAGCGCCCTCCTGCTTAAATCCGGATTCGTCGATTTGTTTTAATATTTTTTGTGTGATTTGATCTAGTGTCATGGTTTTTTAACCTCCTTCGTCGGTTTGGAGGACGGGGAAACCCCGCCTTCGGCTGCGGTTTCCCCGTCCCCGGCTTTTACGGTAGTTTATCTTGTGAGGCAGGTGCATGCGTCGGCACTTCCCATAAGGGTCGGCAGGATCTCTTCCTTATCTCCGATCGAACCGATACGCCCGTCTTCGATCACCATGATCCGGTCTGCCATCTGGATGATCCTCTCCTGATGAGATATAAGGATCAGGCTCTGCTCCTTCTTTTCGTGTATTTTCTCAAACTGCTGCACCAGCATTGAAAAGCTCCACAGGTCAATCCCGGCCTCCGGCTCGTCAAAGATACACAGCTTATGCGGCCTGGCAAGCACGGTCGCGATCTCGAGACGTTTCATCTCTCCACCTGAAAGAGTTCCGTCTACCTCTCTTGTTATATACTCATTTGCGCAGAGTCCCACGGCGCTCAGCATCTTACAGCACTCCGGCTTCTTAAGCTCCCTTCCCGCCGCAAGGGACAAAAGTCTTATAACAGTCATTCCTTTAAATCTGGGCGGCTGCTGAAATGCAAAACCGATTCCCGCATTTGCACGGTGATTGATGTCATAGTCGGTGATATCCTCGCCGTCCAGAATGATCTGCCCGGCATCTGCCTCCTCTATTCCCATGAGCACCTTTGCCAGAGAGGATTTCCCTCCTCCGTTCGGGCCGGTGATGACAAGCATCTCCCCGTCCGCCACATGGAAGCTGATATCTTTAACGATGCTTCTTTCTATTCCGTTTTCATTGACCTTAAATGTCAGATTCTTAACCTCAAGCATTTTTTGCGCCCTCCTGAATCATTTTCGCACAATAATTATAATCCATCCAAATGAGGAATTCAATTCCATTTGGATGGATTATTCGTTAACATTTATACTCATATTTCTTTTTAAGCCTGCGGATTCCTCTTCCGCAGTGAATGAACAGGCCGGCATATGCAGCAAAAAGTATAATATAAACAATCGTCAGCGTCTCTGCTCCTGTATACCCCTTTTCCAGCCAGTTTATGGACTGAAGGATAAGCTGCGGGATAACAATGGTCAAAAAGAGAATCAGAAGAGGAATCATCCTTCTCTTGAAAATCCTTGTGACCATCTCAAACCTCGATTCATTGTCGCTGAATATCTCCATATCCTCTTCCACAAAATCCGCCCGCTTGCGGAAATAGCTGAAGCTGTTCACTTCAAAGAGATACTCCCACCCGTAATCTCTGTATAACTGAAGATACTGCGGCTTTTCCCATTTCGCAGCCTGGTCAAAATCCAGCCTGTATACGACATCCTCCGGCATACATTTATCAAAAATATAGAAGCCCGGAAGGATATATCTGCGAAGACTCCAGCCCTTCCGGTGTTGTTCTCTTAAAAACCGCTCTTCCTCTTCATAATCTGTAATCGTCCAAAAACGGAATAATACTCTATCTGCCATCCTTATATTCCCCCTTACTGTTCTTATATAGTCTTTCAATCCGCCGAAGCTCTATATCTAGGATCTCTCTTCCGGGTTCTGTGATGATATACAGCTTCCTCTTTTCTTCCTCTCTGACAAAACGGATCAGTCCGTCTTTTTCCATTTTAGACAGCGTCCCGTACATCGTCCCCGGACTTATCGTCACCTCACCGCCCGTCATCTGCTTTACGCGCTGCCCGATATTATAACCGTGCATCTCCTCCTGAAGGCAGAACAAGATGTAAAAACCCGTTTCTGTCATAGGGACATAGATTCTCTTGATCCTTTCCTCCATAAACGGCATCTCTCCTTTCATTTATATCCCGGTTCACATCCTCTATGCTCACATCATCCCTACGGTTCCCAGACCGTATTTTAGGTTTCGATTGTAAAGAATCTATTTTTCTCCGTAATGCTTCGTTTTCCTCTCTCTGCGCTTTCAAATTCTCTCTATGCGTATCTGCCTGTTGCCTTAATTGCTCTATTTCCATTTTCATGTTTTTCCATTCTCTTGCCATGTTCCTGTTTTCTTCCATGACCTTTCCCATGACCGTTTCCGGGTATGCGTTACGCACGCCACACGTTATTTCACGCACAATCTCTTCAATCTCCATGCGGTCAAAACGGTGCATCATACTTTTATAATCTTCCCCAATAAATAAAATTCTGGATATTTCCGACCAAATTGGTATATATCCCTGTCAACGCAGCTTTTGCATGATCTTTACTCTTCCAATACTCTTT
>CAQNVT010000092.1 GCA_948844705.1 uncultured Dorea sp. | reverse complement strand
GGCGTTGATGTTCACCTCCTCCACACCCGGCTGGTAGATCCATTTCTTTAAGAAGGAGTAGCCGGCCATGTCCTCATACGCCGTCTCCATCACCTCATTATATTTTACCGCTTCAAGCATGAGCGCCTTCTCGCTGTCATTTTCCGCTCCCTTTACTGAAAGGCCGGAGAGCGATGCTCCCGATGCCGTATATTTATTTAAAATAGATTTGATCCGCACAATCGTATACAGAATATACGGACCCGTATTTCCCTCGAAGGAAGTAAACCTGTCCACATCAAAGACATAATCCTTTGCCGCCTGATTGGAAAGGTCTCCGTACTTAATGGCCGAGAGTCCCACGATCTTTGCCGTACGCCCCGCTTCGTCCGCCTCCACGGTCCGGTTATCCGTGATCTTCTTATACATTTCCTCCGCGATCTCACCGATCAGGCTCTCCAGGCGCATAACGCCCCCTTCTCTTGTCTTAAAAGGCTTTCCGTCCTTCCCGTTCATCGTACCGAAGCCTAAGAACCTAAGCTCTGTCTCCTCCGGAACGATTCCCGTCTTCTTCGCCGCACGGAACACCTGAACAAAATGAAGCTCCTGACGCTTGTCCACAACATAGACGATCTTATCCGGCTTATAATCGCGCATTCTCTGCACCAGGGTAGCAAGGTCTGTTGTTCCGTAGAGGGATGCCCCGTCCGATTTCTGTATCATACACGGCGGGATTTCCTTCGTATCCCCTTCCTCCTGCACGTCAATCACCAGGGCCCCGTCATCAATATGGGCATAGCCTTCCCTTTTCAGACGCCCGATCATATCCGGGATAAATTCCTGGGCGTCGGCCTCGCCCTTCCACAGGTCAAATTCCACATTCAGATTCTTATAATTTTTCTTAAGATCCGAGACAGACACATTCATGATATGCTTCCACACTGCCGTATAGCCCCTGTGCCCGTTCTGTAAAAGATAAGTAGCATGAAGAGCATTTTCACGGTACTCCTCATCCTCCTTCGCCCTGGAGCTTGCCGTCGGATAGATCTCCTCCAGCTCACTGATGGTAAAGGGCGCCTCTGACGGATATTCTCCCTCATAGGCCTCATCAAAATACGGAAGCTCAGGCTTACGCTCCTTAAGCTCTGTAATGATAAGCCCCATCTGATAGCCCCAGTCGCCGAGATGGATATCGCTTAATACCTTATGCCCCATTTTCCTTGCGATGCGCTTCAGGCTTTCCCCGATGATGGCGGAGCGCAGATGCCCCACATGAAGAGGCTTTGCCACATTCGGTCCGCCATAATCGACCATGATCATCTGCGGCTCCTTCGTACGCTCTAATCCAAGCTCTCCGTCCTCTTTCATATCATTCAGATAGGAGGCAAGGCTTTCTTTACGAAGCTTCATATTGATAAAGCCCGGATTCACCGCCTGAACATCCTCTATATACTTGCTGCCTGAGAGCGCCGGCACCACATCATTTGCGATCATGATCGGAGCTTTCTTATACGGCTTCGCTCCCGCCATTGCCCCGTTGCACTGATATTCACACAGATCAGGACGGTTCGACAAAGTAACGCGCGCCAGACTCCGGTCATATCCGGCGCCCTCAAAAGCCTCCGCCAGCTCCTCTGTAATTAAATCAATTATTTTCTTCATAATTTACGTCCTTTCATCCATAATATATAACACCTTGAATCATTTTTACGGTCGGCGCAGTAAATGCGCAGGCCTGTCTTAACTGTTACATTTTAACACAAGAAAATATGTTCAACAACCAATTCTTAAAACTCTTATTGCAAAATATGGTAATACATGTTATTATATTAGTAATCATTACTATTATTATTTATTAAGGAGGCACTTATGAACAGAAACGTATTTCGTAATTTATCCTACGGAGTCTATGTAATATCTACCCTGGACGGGGACAGGCATACCGGCTGCATCGCAAACAGCGCCATGCAGATCACTTCCTCCCCCGCATCCATCGCGGTGAGCATAAACCACGACAACTACACGAATTCCTGCATCGAAAAATGCGGAAAATTCGCGGTATCTATTCTTTCCGAGAGCACGGATCCCGGACTCAT
>CAQNVT010000091.1 GCA_948844705.1 uncultured Dorea sp. | reverse complement strand
CATCGGAGCCGAGATCACCTGGAATGAGGAGACGAAGCAAAATTATGCCGAGTGGGAAAGTGAAGGCGTGAAATATAAGATCTGGCTGGAGGATGCTCAGTCCATCGAGCAGAAGCTTAAGCTTATGAAGGATAATCGTCTTGCAGGTACTGCGGCATGGGCTTTGGGTCTGGAGGATCCCGATATCTGGAAGCTGATACAACAGTATACAAATTAAAATAAAATACCTCCGGCAGTCATATATTTAATCAGTATAGACTGTCAGGAGGTATTTTTGTGCAGAAAAAAGTAGAGCTTATTGTAATGGTACTCCTGCTTGCGGCGCTCTTGGCGGCAGGCAGGCATCTGGAAACGTTCGTTTCCGCAGATAAGGCAGAGGCAGATAAAGAGGTGATCGTCGTCGACTGCGGACACGGGGAAAATGACCCCGGAAAGATCGGGGTAAACGGAGCGCTGGAGAAGGATATTAATCTCACCGTAGGAAAGCTGGTGAAGGAAAGACTGAAAAAAGCAGGATATGAGGTTGCTATGACAAGGACGGAGGATAAGATGCTGGCGCCGGAGGATAGTACAAACAGAAAGGCGCAGGATATGAAGGCGAGGGTGGCTTTTATCAATGAAGCAAAGCCGGTAATAGCGGTGAGTGTGCATCAGAACAGTTATCATGAACCGGATGTGAGCGGAGCACAGGTATTTTATTATTCCCATTCGACAGAGGGTGAAGAGGCCGCAAAGATTATGCAGGAAGCTTTTTTAAGTGTGGATCCGGAAAATACAAGGCAGGCGAAAGCTAACGACAGTTACTATATCCTTAAGCGTACCGAAGTGCCGACGATTATCGTAGAGTGTGGATTTTTAAGCAATCCGGAGGAGGCAGAGCTTCTTACGGACGAGGAATATCAGAAGAAGATTGCAGATGCGATTACCGCCGGGGTGGAAAAGTATTTGGAAAGTAAATCATAGTGTAGTATAATAAAATACATGAGAACGATAATAGAGAAGATAGACAGGGCACAACTGAATAGTGAGGAAAGTACAAATATAATAAAAAAAGCCGGAGAGATATTAAAAAAAGGCGGACTTGTGGCATTTCCCACAGAAACGGTGTACGGTCTGGGCGCGGACGGACTGAATGAGAATGCCGCAAAAAAGATCTATGCCGCAAAGGGAAGGCCTTCTGACAATCCGCTGATCATACATATTACAGATATGGCAGCTCTTGGAAGGATTGCAAAAAAAATTCCGGAGGCGGCCGTAAGGATTGCCGGAAAATACTGGCCGGGGCCCCTTACTATGATTTTTGAAAAGACAGACGCGGTGCCGTACGGTACGACAGGAGGACTTGATACCGTAGCCGTGCGCATGCCGGAGGATGATATAGCGGCGGCGGTAATCCGCGCGGGAGGAGGATATATTGCAGCGCCGAGCGCAAATACTTCCGGAAGACCGAGCCCTACGAAGGCGCGGCATGTGAAGGAGGATCTGGAAGGAAGGATAGATATGATCGTAGACGGCGGCCCGACAGAGATCGGAGTGGAATCGACGATTCTTGACATGACGGCAGATCCGCCGATGATCTTAAGGCCGGGGGCCGTTACGAGGGAAATGCTGGAGGAGCTCGCCGGCCCGGTATGTGTGGATAAGGCTGTCATCGCGCCGGAGAGTAAGGAGCGTCCGAAGGCGCCGGGGATGAAGTACCGTCATTATGCTCCGAGAGCAGAGCTCTGTATTATCGAGGGTGAGATGGAGGCAGTGGCGGATGCCGTAAACCGGATGGCGGAGGAGAAATTCGCCTGCGGATATAAGATAGGAATTATCGGAACAGATGAAACACTGGGAAAATATAAAAAAGGTATTGTGAAAAGTATAGGGACACGGGAAGACGAAGCCGTGATCGCGAATCGTCTTTACGGTATATTACGTGAGTTTGATGAGGAAAATGTGGATTACATTTTCAGTGAAGCATTTCCGACAGGAGGAATCGGAAGCGCGGTCATGAACCGTCTGCTTAAGGCGGCAGGACATCACGTGATATACATATAAACAGCATAAAATCGGGAGGTATCATAATGGGAAGCAAAAGAGGAGATTATATAAGCTGGGATGAGTATTTTATGGGAGTGGCGATGCTCTCCGGCATGCGTTCAAAGGATCCGAACACGCAGGTAGGATGCTGTATCGTAAGCCAGGATAATAAGATATTATCTATGGGATATAACGGGCTTCCTACAGGGTGCTCTGACGATGAATTTCCCTGGGAAAGGGAGGGAGAGGATCCGCTTGAAACCAAGTATGTATACACCGTGCACAGCGAGCTGAATGCGATTCTTAATTACCGGGGCGGAAGCCTGGAGGGAGCGAAGCTTTACGTCTCCTTGTTTCCCTGCAACGAATGTGCAAAGGCGATCATACAGAGCGGAATCAAGGAAGTGATCTATGACTGCAATAAATATGAGGGTACCCCGTCCGTGCAGGCATCTATGAGGATGTTTGATGCGGCGGGAGTGCGGTATCATCAGTATCACCGTACAGGACGAAGGATAGAGATGGAGTTTTAAAAGTGCAATCTGGGACGGAGTATTTTTAAAAATACTCCGTCCCAGATTGCACTTTACCCTGTCCCAAATCAGAAGGTTTCATCTGTCTGAGCAGAAATTCATATTTTTTCCATGCGGCATTTCCTTCGTAAATATAGGAATCAATTAAATCCGGATCGCTTGCGTTTTGAAATTTTGTATACGCGTCTTCGATGTTTTTTTTCGCCTGTGCGATTTCGTCAAGAATGGTGTTATGCTCCGGATCAAAGGAGAGGCGTCGGTAAACGTCCTCTTCGGCGGTTTTTCCTCTGGCAAATAATTTCATAGTCCACCTCCATACATGGATAATCTGTCTTTATTCCATTTCTTTCTATGTAGTATGGACAGTTTTTGTGAATATTAAGCAAATATCAGGAAAACATGTGAAGGCCGAGCTCTCTTGACAGGCTTCTCAGGATATATCGCCCTGCGATGCTGTTTCCCTTGCTGTCAAGTGCGGGGCCAAAAATGCCGATTCCCATTTTTTTGTCAACGACGGAGAGTATGCCGCCTCCGACCCCGCTTTTGGACGGGATTCCCACATGTACCGCAAATTCGCCGGAGCCGTCGTACATGCCGCAGGTCAGCATGATCGTTTTGACAACCTTTACCACATCTTCTTCTAAAAGTCTTTCGCCGGTTTCCGGATGTACGCCGCCCAGGGCCAGCACAAGCCCGAAATTGGCAAGGCTTTCGGCGGTTACATTTAAGGAGCACATACGCACATAAAAATCCAGGCTCTCCTGCACGCTTCCGGATGCGATGATGCCCTTGCTCTCCAGAAGATAGGCAATTGCTTTGTTGCGTGATATATTTGCCATCTCCGAAAGGTAGACGTCCGAGTTTAATGTAATCTGTTCATCCAGGCATAATTTCCGGGTGATTTCCAGCATTTTTTTAAAGCTGATGATCGGTGTCAGGTAGCTTGCGATGGCGATCGCACCGGAATTGATCATGGGATTGTAGGGGTAATTGCTGGAAAGGTCGAGCTTTACCAGCGAGTTAAAGGCATCTCCGGAGGGTTCCATTCCCACCTTTTCAAACACCTTATAAAATCCGCAGCGCTCCAGTGCGACTGCGAGGGTAATGACCTTGGAAATGCTCTGGATCGTAAAGCGGACATCTGTATCTCCAAGCGCCTCCTTCTTGCCTTCGCTCGTGTAGACACACACTCCGAGCTGATTTTTGTCGACCCGTCCAAGCTCCGGGATATAGGAGGCGGTTTCCCCAAACGCGATCTCCTCCCGGCCTTCCCCAATGGCACGTTTTAAAATTTCTCTCAATGCTGTTTACCTCCATTATCTGTCCTTTGTACTTTATAAGAATCTTAACATCGGGAAGACATGATTTCAACTTAGATTTTGGGAATAAAATATAAAAATGCAGGATATATATGAAAGTAGATAAAGGAAGGAAGTGGATCAATATGCCGGAAAAGCAATCTCATATTGCAGTTAATTTTCTTATCCGGGCAGTCATAGGCTTTGCGATGATATTTTTCATAAATGAATTTCTGGCGTCTAAGGATATCGCCTTAAGTGTAGGGCTTAATCCGATTACCTTTTTAACCTCCGGCGCGCTGGGGTCACCGGGAGTTGCACTTCTCTACGGAATTACATTTTATCAGAGCCTTTAGAAGGTGTCAAAATGAGACGTACGATTTACAAGGCGCGCCAGGCAATACAGCAGACATATCCATCCGGAGCAGAGACATGGCGTACGGTCCAGAGGGGATATTCCTTCCGGATATTTTCGTCTGTCAGGGAGGAGGAAAGTCCGGTTCCGATTCCTTTAAGTAAGCTTTCGGTTCTTGTCCAAAGCCGGAAAAACAGGTCTTTTTTTTCATTTTCCGAAAGCATTTTAATTTGTTCTGCTTCATGAGGAAAAAAAATGCGCGCGGCGATCTTATCCATGTCGGCTTTCCTGTCCGTCTGCTCGATATCAATACCGACAGGACAGGTACAGGAAAATATGAATACAATATAGGCTCCGGAATGAGACAGATTAAAGTTGAGATCCGAAACATTTAAAAACTCTGGTTTTCCGTGCTCTCCGGAGGTAAATTCCAGACATTTTTCGGAAATATCCGTATAAGCAGATATTATTTTCCGAAGAAGGGTCTGACTGTATTCATGGTGGTTTTTGTGCAGATTGTCCATGGCCTTTGCCGGCACGGTCCATACATGAAGCTCTTCTTTTCCGGGCATTGGCAAATGTGGTCTCAAATCTTGTAAATTCAAGTGTTTTATATTCATGGGGCTTCTCCGTTTTCCAGGGGATAAAACTGATACTATTATAGCGCGCGATCAGGAATCTGAAAAGGCGGGAGGCAGATGTTTTTCTGATTTTCTATCCATGTTGCACAAAGTTTGACTTTTTTTAAATGTAGTATGGACAAGTAGATGAAGCAAGGTTATAATCGGTCTACAAGTTGTAAAGAGCAGCTTGTATCTGATTGTTTTATTCTTTGGCAGGTTCAATATTAATTCAAGTTATTCTAAGTCATTCATCCGTTTCGGATATGAATTCACAGAAAATAACTGACAAATGATGAGCAGGAACAGGAGGGATATTATGTGGAAAGCAGAAACCTGGTAATTTGTGACAGGGAGGAGGGCTATGCCGAGGCATTTGCGCATTATATTATGCGTAAGAAAGAGCTGGCTTTTCAGGTGCAGACATGCAGCGACCTGTCTCATTTGTTAAAGCTTAAGGAGAAGGAGCAGATTGATTATCTGTTTATTTCTTCCGTCTATCCGCCGGAGGACAGGAAAAAAGCGGATGCGGGAAAAGTATTTGTACTGACCGGTGAAAGCCGCAGCGCGCTGGCAGAAGGAGAAACTGCGGTGTATAAGTATCAGTCGGGAGAGGAGCTTCTGTCGGAACTGATCAGAGAGTGCAGCACGAAGGGACATGCGGAAAACATATTTCTTAAGACGGTCCGCAAAAAGCAGGCAAGAGTGATCGGCGTGTATTCGCCGGTACACAGGATAGGGAAGACCTCCTATGCTCTGAGGCTCGGGCAGAAGCTGGCAGACGAGGCAAATGTGCTCTATCTGAATCTCGAGACCTACGGCGGCGTAGGGGGACATTTTTCCGGAGAGGGACAGAATTTATCGGATGTACTCTATTATGCCAGACAGGAGGAGGGGAATCTCGGGCTTGTGCTGACTACGATCGTAGGACATAAGGGGAAGCTTGATTATGTGGCGCCTATTCAGGTGTCGGAGGATATTAAGAGCGTGTCCGGCGAGGAATGGATCGACCTGATCGAAAAGATCATGGAGCAGAGCATTTATGAAATCCTTATTCTGGATATGGACGAGGGTATTCGGGAAATATACCGGATACTGCGGGTGTGCAGCGAGATACATATGCTTACGGCCGATGACGAGATATCGCAGTCCAAGGTCCGGCAGTTTGATGAGGAGCTGGCCCTTCTGGGGCATGAGGATGTACGGCGCAAGATCATCCGTAAGGGAACCCGGCCATGATCCGGGAGGAGCAGCTTCATGCCAGAATTCTGGAAGAGCTCGACATGTCGAAGGAGACGAAGGATGAAGAGCTTACCGAGCTGATCCACCGGGTATTAAAGGAGGCAGGAGAGGAGGAATATATTCCTCTTTCGAGAAAAACAGAGCTGGGAAGAGAGCTGTTCAATGCTTTTCGCAAGCTGGATCTTCTTCAGGAGTTTCTGGAAGATGATGAGATCACGGAAATTATGATCAATGGAACACAGAATATATTTCTGGAGAAGAACGGCAGGCTCTGTCAGTCGCGGAAGCGCTTTGCATCGGCAGAGAAGCTCGAGGATGTGATCCAGCAGATTGCGGCAGGCTCCAACCGTATCGTCAACGAGGCGTCGCCTATCGTAGATGCAAGGCTTCCGGACGGCTCCCGGGTAAATGTAGTCCTGGCGCCGGTCGCGGTTAACGGGCCGATCGTAACGATCCGGAGATTTCCGAAGGAGACGGTCACGATGAAGCAGCTGATCGGCTGGGGTTCCGTAAGCAGGGAGACGGCAGGGTTTTTAACCCGGTTGGTGAAGGCAGGCTATAACATTTTTATCAGCGGAGGGACAGGCTCGGGAAAGACGACATTTTTAAATGCTCTGTCGCAGTATATCCCGGAAGACGAGAGGATCATAACGATCGAGGACAATGCAGAGCTTAAGATCCTGGATATCCCCAACCTTGTCACGCTTGAGGCAAGGAATGCCAATACGGAGGGCGAAGGTGAGATAACGATCCGTGATCTTATTAAGACGGCGCTTCGTATGCGGCCTGACAGGATCATCGTCGGAGAGGTCCGGGGACCGGAGGCTATTGATATGCTGCAGGCGCTGAATACAGGCCATGACGGGAGCTTAAGCACCGGACATGCCAACAGTACCGCGGATATGCTGAGCCGTCTGGAAACGATGGTTCTCATGGGAATGGACATCCCTCTTGGGGCAATCCGGAGACAGATCGCGTCAGGGATAGATATTATCGTGCATCTGGGACGGTTAAGAGACAAGAGCAGGAAGCTTATGGAGGTGACAGAGGTATTGGACTATCGGGAGGGTGAGATCTGTCTGAATCCGCTGTACGGCTTTGAAGAGACAGGAGAAAAGGATGGCAAAATTATCGGGTGCTGGAAAAAGCTTCATGAGATCATGCACACAGAAAAGCTGCTGGCAGCAGGATATCAGGATACAGGAGAGAGCAGTGATGATGCTTAAGTCAGCATTTGTAACAGGAGTGACGGCATGGCTTTATTATCGCTCGGCATGGGCCGTGCCGTTTTTGGCTCCCGTATGGTTCTGGTATTACAGGAGGCTTGAGGCAGAGTGTGTCGAAAAGAAAAAGCAGGAGTTTCTGCGTCAGTTTAAGGATCTGATACAGACGGTTTCCTCCGCGTTAAATACAGGATATTCCGTAGAAAATGCATTTAAAGAGAGCCAGAGGGAGCTAAGTCTTCTGTATTCGGAAAGGGAGCCTGTTATGAGAGAGCTTGCGCTTATGGTAAGGGAACTGAGGATGCAGATTCCTGTAGAGCAGACCGTAGAAGAAATGGCAGCCCGGACAGGTCTTGAGGACGTCGAGAGCTTTGCGGCAGTTTTTGCTACTGCAAAGAGAAGCGGAGGCGATATGATCGCAGTGATCAAAAATACGGCCGGACAGATCTCAGATAAAATTGACGTGCTAAGAGAGATCCAGACTGTGCTGGCGGCAAAGCGGTATGAGTTTAAGGTCATGTCAGGGGTTCCCTATGGGATCATTGCATATATGTCATTAAGCTTTCCGGAATTTATGACATGCCTCTACGGAAATATAACAGGAACAGGAGTGATGACGGTATGCCTCATAATATATTCCGCAGCATATTATCTTGGTGTAAGGCTGACCGAGATCGAAGTCTGAGAGCGGGCTTTATCGCGGCATTGTTTATTCTCGGCATGGGAATGGCAGCCTTTGATTATATACGGTCTGTGACAGAGCTTGATGCGGCCATACCCCGGAACTCATATGGGGAGGGGACAAAGACGGCCCGGGTCAGAGCGATGGCAGAGGACGGAGAGGAAGCCGGGGATATAGAGGTAACTATATCGGAAAAGGCCTATACCGCCGAGGAGATCCAGGAGCTGTTTCAGAGAAGCATCCGGTGGCTGGATACAAAGATCTTAGGGGAAAACGAAAGCCCCGACAGGATTGAAAAGGATATGGAGCTTGTAACCGAGATCAAAGGAGAGCCCATCGACGTATCCTGGGAGCTTGACCGGTATGATGTGATGAACGTATACGGGGAGATCAACGAGGACAGCCTTGAGGAGGAAGGCATCCCGGTAAAGCTCAGTGCGGTGCTTACCTATCGGGAGAGAAAGGAGGAGCAGGCGCTCTATGAATGTATGGTCATGGTCTGTCCGGAGACTCTGAATGAGAAGGAGAGATTCCTGCAGAGCCTTAAGGAGGAAATAACAAAAAATGATGAGGAGACGAGAACAAAGTCCGTATTTATGCTGCCCGGAAGGATCGGCGGAAGAGAGGTTCATTTTTATCCGGTAATGGAAACAAGAGGGTATGTCCTGATGATCATGGCGGCGCTGATCCTATGTCTTGTTCATGCCCTTGACAGGCAGAATGCGGAAAAGGAGACAGAAAAGCGGCGCCGGCAGATGCGGCTTGATTACCCGGAGATCGTAAGTAAGCTTACGCTTCTTTTAGGAGCCGGAATGACAGTGAAGCGCGCATGGAAGAGAATCGCGGAGGATTATGGAAAAAAGGCGGGGGCACAGAAAAGATATGCATATGAGGAAATGCTGTACACCTGCCGGGAGATGGAGAGCGGCGTGACGGAGTCGGAAAGCTATGAGAGGTTCGGGAGACGATGCGGCCTGCAAGAATATATAAAACTTGGGGCGCTTCTGTCCCAGAATTTAAGAAAAGGAACAAAGGGATTGAAGGAGCTTCTCCGGATCGAGGCGGTGCAGGCCTTTGAGGAACGCAAGGCAAGAGCGAAAAGACTGGGAGAAGAGGCCGGGACAAAGCTTCTCATGCCAATGTTTCTGATGCTTTTGGTAGTTCTTGTCATCGTGATCGTGCCGGCGTTTCTGTCCATACAATTATAAAAGAAAAGATATAAAAGAAAAGAGGTATAGTTATGTGGAGAATACGTTATATATGGAATGTTTTAAAGGAAGACAGAGGAATCGGGGTCGTTGAGATCATACTTATATTAGTGCTGATAGGTCTTGTGATCATATTTAAATCGCAGCTTACCAGCCTGGTACAGAATATTTTTCAGAAGATAACAAGCGAAAGTGCAGGAATATAAAGAGCCATGGAGACAAAAAGAGGAGAGGTCACGGCTTACTTAAGCCTTGTTTTTATTCTGCTGGTTACTTTTGCAGGCTCTATGCTTGAAGGGGCATCCATGCAGCTTGCCAAAAATTACCGGAGGGCAGATATGAACCGGGCCGTGGAATGTCTCTTTGCCGAATATCAGAAGGAGCTTTTGGAGGAATTTGATATCTTTGCCCTGGAAGGAAGTTATGAGACAGGGAGCTACAGTGAGGACAGGCTTTTTGACAGGCTTGCTTATTACGGCGCCGGAAATATGGAACAGGATGTCAGAAGAATACAGTTTCTTACGGACCAGGGCTGCCGGTCGTTTTATGATCAGGTGACAGCATACATGGAGCATAGGTATGGCCTGCATGCGGCGAAGGAATACTTAGGAAAAACGGATCTGTGGCGCCGGCAGGAGGAGGAAGCGGCGCATTATGAAAGAATGGAGACGGAAAAGCAGCAGGAGCTTTCTTCGCTTTTAGAGGAAAATGAGGGAGAGCTTCCGGAGAAGGATAATCCGATCGCACATGTAGAGCAGCTAAAAAATACGCCTGTCCTTACGCTTGTCATGCCGAAGGAGATGCCGCTTTCTTCAAAGTCGCTTGATCTTTCTGATACCGTATCTCACAGGGAAAAAAATCAGGGACACGGGGATTTTTCCGATATGTCAGAGACCGGAAATGCAGTATCCTCGCTGCTGTTCGGAGAATATGCGATGGAGCATTTTTCTGCGGCTTCGGATAAGGGGCAGACAGGGGTGCTGGATTACCAGATTGAATACATTTTAGAGGGCAGGGCGAGTGATAAGGAGAACCTGGAGACGGTAGTGAATAAGCTTCTGATGCTCCGGTTTGTGCCGGATTATGCGTATCTTCGCACAGACAGCGCCATGCGGGCGGAAGCAAAGGCCGCCGCGCTTGCCTTATGCTCCCTTCTTGCGGTGCCGGCGGTTACGGAGGCGGCAGAGCAGGTGCTTCTGCTTTCCTGGGCCTACGGTGAGGCCGTGATGGATGTCAGGTCCCTTCTTAGAGGAAACCGGGTGCCCCTTGCCAAATCCAGGGAGAGCTGGCAGCTTCAGCTATCGGCGCTTCTTAAGCTTGGGACCGAAGAGGATGACAGTGACGGTGCGGACATAGAGGGAGGGCTTGCTTATAAGGAATATCTCCGTATGCTTTTGTTTTTGGAAAGACAAGATATATCGGGAATGCGGATGCTGGATCTTATTGAGCAGAGACTTAGGAAGGAAAAGGGGCAGGTTTATTTTTGTGCGGATCAGTGTATAAGCAGGATTGAGATTTCCAGTAAATGTACATTCCGCAGAGGAATTACATATCAGTTTTCTACCTGCTTCGGGTATAACTGACGGGATGTAGGCAGGTGCAGGTGTCCTTCTGTAGGTTTCCCTGTAAAAAATTTAAAATATCAGAATAAAAGAAAGGAGAGGATTCAATATGCCAGACTTCAAATTTTCTAAAAAAATGTCTTTTTCTCCTGGCAGAAGGGCATCTGCACCTGCCTATAAACGCGGAAGCATTACCGTGGAGGCAGCGCTGGCGGTACCGGTGTTTTTCCTGGCAGTTGTAAGTCTGTTGTATCTTATGGAGCTTATGTCTGTCAGGGCTTCTATCCGTGCGGGGCTTCAGGCGGCGGGAAAGCAGGCGATGGAGGATGCCTGCGGCATACCGGTCTTAATGCCGGCAAGGCTTGAGGAGGATATCGTGCATGCGGTCGGAAGGGAGAGACTTAAGCGCAGCATTGTTATAGGGGGAAGCGGAGGAATCCACTGTGAGGGCTCCTATATGTCTGCGGTTACGGGGATCGGAAGGCTTACGGTATCCTACAAGGTGAAGCTTCCGCTTCCGATGTTTGCGGTTCCGCCGGTCTCCTGTACGGAAACGATGCGGATAAAGGCGTGGACGGGTTACGAGAAAGGGGTCTTCGGACATGAAGATGATGAGACGGTATATATCACAGAGACAGGGGTGGTGTATCACAAGGATTATCAGTGTACCTATCTGAAGCTGTCCATCCATATGGTGCAGGCATCAGAGACGGCCTCTCTGCGGAATGAATCCGGAGGAAGGTATTACCCTTGTGAGCATTGTTCCAGGGGAGGGACTGCCGGCACAGTCTATATAACAGACAGCGGGGACCGGTATCACAGCTCCCTCTCCTGCAGCGGCCTTAAAAGAACCGTTTATGCGGTGCCGCTGTCGGAGGCAGCCGGAAAGGGGATGTGTTCGAGATGTGGTGGATAGGACGGATCACGGGTTTGTGTATATTATTATTGTTTTCTTATATAGATATACGGCTTCACAAGGTGCCGGTGTGGCTTTTGTACTTGTCGGGAGCAGCCGCATTTGTTTATCAGATCTTGTGTCCGGAGAGAAATATCTGGCTGCTTCTTGGAGGAGTGGGGATCGGTATCCTGTTTCTTATCATCAGCAAAATTACGGAGGAAGGGATGGGATATGGCGACAGCTGGGGAATTCTGGTTTTCGGGATATATCTGGGCTTGTGGGAGCTTGTAGAGGTACTGCTTACGGCATTTTTTATCCTGGCCGTATTTTCTGCGGCAGTCCTCATCAGGAAAAGGCTGCAGGGCAGATATACGTTTCCTTTTTATCCGTTTCTGACGGGCGGGTATCTGACTGTGATGTTTATAGAGGGAGGTGTACTGTGAGAGGGTATACGATCGAAATGTCTTATCTGATGCCGGTGATCCTGCTGCTTATCATGAGCAGTATATTCGGAATGTTTTATTTCCATGACAAGGCCGTGCTTTCCGGTGCGGCATATGAGGCGGCGGCCGTAGGAGGAACAAAGGCAAGGAAGAAAGCAGGCGTTACGGCCGGGGAGATAGAGGCATTATTTTATGAGAGGGCAGGAAATAAATGTATTTTGTTTGACAGAATAGAGGTATCGGTCTCTGTGGGAGACGATGAGATCAGAATTCAGGGAACAGGCACAAAGAGGGGGATGACAGTATCTGTCTTAAAAAGCATGCCTGTTACAGAGCCGGAAAAGCGGATCCGGGATAAAAGGAGGTTGACAGGAGCAGTAAATGGAACGGAAGATAACGATTGAAGAGGAAGGCATCTATCGGGAGGATTACCAGATGCGTATGCTTAAAGAGAATCATATAGAGGGGCTTCTTGCCGTAAAGGGAAGGGGAGCGGACGGAAAAAGCTATTATGATTATGATGTGAGCGGGAAGGTATCCATGAAAGCAATGTATGAAAAAAGCGAGATTAAGGGGGAAGATATCTGCTGCTTTCTCGAGCGGCTGCTGGCTGTGATCGGGGAGACAAGAAAGCATCTTTTAAATATTCATCGGATCGTGTTGAACCCGGAATATATTTTTTATGAATCCGGGAAATATTATTTTTGCTATTATCCGCCGGGGACAGATAACCTGTGGGAAGCATTTCATACGATGACGGAATATTTTGTAAAGCGGGCGGACTATAAGGATCAGGATTGTGTACAGATGATATTTTTGCTTCATAAGGAGACGATGGAAGAAAATTACAGTCTGGAAAAGCTGGTGCCGCGGTGTCTGGGCATGGGAAAGAGAAAGGATCTGGAGGTGCCGGATTCGCCGGGGTATGCCTGTACGGATAAGGATAAAGGAGTATCCTTCGGGCGGGAGGAGGCATTGCTTTCTCCGGAATATGATAAGGAAGAGCACGACTGGATCGCGGAGCAGGAGCTTGGATGCTGTATCATGGAGGAGACGGAAAATATGTGGACGCCTGTGAAGCGTTTTTTAAGCCGGCATAAGAAATCAAAGTGGGGTGACTGGGACGGACTGTATATTGAGGAAGAGGAATTGTAATTAGTAAGTTACTATTTTGTAAAAAGCGGGTTGACATCATCTGAAATTAATGAGAAAATTTTGGTATGAAAAAACCAGTTTTTACCATTTTCTTAGTTATAATTAATGTGTCGGTATTTTTTGGTCTTTCCTTTATCGGAATGACGGAGGACGCGTCGTTTATGGCGGAGCATGGAGCCATGTATGTACCGTACGTGCTGGAGCGGGGAGAGTATTACCGGATATTTACGTCCATGTTCCTTCATTTTGGCTTCCAGCATCTTATGAACAATATGGTTATGCTGATTGCCATAGGATATACATTGGAAAATGAACTTGGAAGAGTGAAATTCCTGATTCTGTATCTGTTAAGCGGCGTCGGCGGGACCTTTGTGTCTATGTACCAGGATATTCATATGAATGAATATGCGGTTGCCGCAGGTGCCTCAGGAGCAATCTTCGGACTTATAGGAGCAACTATTTATGTGGCGCTCCGTAATCACGGACGGGTTGGCAATGTATCGGGCAGAGGGCTCGTATTTATGGCGGCAGTAACTCTATATTATGGATATGCAAACGGCGGAGTTGATAATTTTGCCCATGTCGGCGGTCTGGTATCAGGAATTATGCTGGCCTTTTTATTGTACAGGAAGCGAAAGAAGGAAGTCGGTCCTGATCCCGGGCTCTGAGGTTACCGTAAGGCGGCCGTTATGTGCGGAAGCAATGCGCCGTGCAATGGCAAGTCCCAGGCCGGTGCCGTTTTTCTTATATGTAACGAAGGGATCAAATATATGCCCGATCTGCTCCGGCAGTATGCCGCAGCCGTTGTCGCTCACCGTGATCAGAAGAAAATTTTCCTCCGTACAGGCGGAGAATGTGACGGACGGATGCCCGGAGGATATGTCCGGGCCGGATAAAACGGCGTCACGGGCATTTCCAAGCAGATTGAGCAGTATCTGGCGGAGCTTTACGGCATCTCCGCAGATGTCCGGAAGCTCAGGTTCAATGCGCGAGGTAAATTCAATATCCGTATCGGTAAGTGAGGCGGCGAAGGAAAGCACCAGCGATTTTAAAAAGTCTTCGGTGTGTATCGGTTCAAACGCCAGCCGTTCGCTGTTATTGTAAATTGACAGCTCTGTGAGCAGCTCATTCATATACTCGATATCGCTGCGCATGTTTTTCCAGTGTTCATAGGCAAGTACCTCGGGATGCCTGGCTTCTATTAACTGAAGCGTGCTGTATACAAGCGTCAGAGGGTTGCGGAGCTCATGGCTTATGGAGCTTAGCTCCATACGGTGAGTCTCAAGAAGTCTGGAAAGAAGCTCCTTTTTCTCAGGACTTTCTTCCATAATTTGTCTTAATTTGTCATAATCTGTCTGTGTGAACATACTATCTACCGCCTTTCCGGAAGATAAGTGTAACACCGGCTGATGAAATAAGCAATCAATATTTTATAATGAGAAAGAAGGTAATAGTATGAAGGATGAAAATTGTATTTTCTGTAAGCTTGCAAATGGAGAGATTCCGACGGCTACTTTGTATGAGGATGAGGATTTTCGGGTGATTCTTGATGCAAATCCGGCGTCTAAGGGACACGCACTCATTCTTCCCAAAGAACATTATGCCAACCTTTATGAGCTGGATGATGAGCTTGCGTCAAAATCGCTGGTGCTTGCAAAAAAAATGATCACGAAGCTTACGCCGATTCTCGGCTGCGACGGCTATAATATTGTTCAGAATAACGGAGAAGCGGCAGGGCAGACGGTATTTCATTTTCATATGCATCTGATTCCGAGGAGTAAGGGAGACTCCGTAGGTCTGGGATGGAAGATGAGTGCGTTAAAGGATGAGGATAAAGAGGATATCCTGTCAAAAATATAGGGCGTAAAGGATACTGATGAGGAAAGAGAAGGGAAAGTAAGTGGAGACAAAGGCCATAGACAGAGCCGCCTTTGATGTAATCTACAGGGAAAATGCAGACAGCGTATATCAGACGGCGCTGCGTTATTCCGGAAACGACTACCATGCAGCAGAAGAAATTACACAGACTGCATTTATGAAACTATACGTGAATCTGGGAAGTGTGAACGAGAAGGCAGTTACCTCATGGTTGCTTACTACTGCAAGACGTATGGCAATAAATTATAAAAGAAATCTCAAACGGGAAGTACTGAAAGGGAATATTCTGTATTTTGAAAATGAAAGCGGCAGTCTCGAAAACAGCTCAGAGGATGATTTCATAAAAAGGGTATATGACAAGGAATACCGGGAATTAGCCAAGAATATATTTGATGATCTGTATCGCATGAATCACAGGTGGTATGATGCAATTTTGACAACATATTTTCTGGAGATGCCGCAAAAGGAAGTCGCTGATATCATGGGTATTAAGCTGGAGGTACTGCATAGCATGCTGTATCGCGCAAAGCAGTGGATAAAGAAGAACTATGAAGAGCGGTTTGACCACTTAAAGGAATAATAAAAACAGGTGTCTCCTTTCGGCACCTGTTTTCTATGTTGTGTTATGTCTTGAAACGCAGAATGACTATGTCAGGGATTCGATCAGATCAATAATAGTGTCGATCGAATTCTGCTGGGAGGAATTTTTCATGGCGTCAATATAAGAAGCCCGGTTTTCATACAGTGTATTGATCGTATTGAGTAAAAGCTCATTGTTCAGCTCTTCCTCCTCGAGAACAACGCTGAAGCCCTGCCGCTCAAAGGAGCGAGCATTAAGGATCTGGTCTCCGCGGCTTGCATTTGCCGAGAGCGGAATCAGAAGATTCGGTTTGTGAAGAGCTAACAGCTCACAGATCGCATTGGCTCCGGCTCTTGAGATTACAATATCGGTAAGTGCAAAGAGATGCCGAAGCTCCTCTTTAATGTATTCATACTGTACATAGCCCTCGAGACCCTTCAGAGATTCATCTACCTTGCCCTTGCCGCACAGATGGATCACCTGATAGGATTTTAAAAGCTCCGGCAGAATCTGGCGTACGGCCTCATTTACCGCTACGGCGCCTAAGCTGCCGCCTACAACCATGATCACCGGCTTATCGGAGGTAAAATGCAGGAATTCGCGGGCCTGATATTTATCGCCGGACAACAGCTCCTGACGGATCGGGGAGCCGGTTAAAACCGCCTTTCCCTCGGGAAGGTGGGCAAGTGTTTCCGGGAAATTGCAGCAAACTTTGGTAGCGGCAGGAATGGATATCTTATTGGCAAGTCCCGGAGTCATGTCGGATTCATGGATGACCGTCGGAACACGCCGCTGCTTTGCCGCCAGTACGACAGGTACGGAGACAAATCCTCCTTTGGAAAATATAACATCCGGCTTTAAAATCCCATTATCATACCGTATATCCAGCACCCCGTGGTTTTTTCTACAATATCTCTTACATTTTTAAGACCCATGCCGTG
>CAQNVT010000090.1 GCA_948844705.1 uncultured Dorea sp. | reverse complement strand
GGCAGAAAGCAAACCGATAGCCCGAACAGAACCGTCGCCGACACAAGGAAAAACCATGTCCCATGGGTGTAAATGCAGATCACCCCAAAGCCCCCGGGCAGGAGTAGCAGTTAAGCCCCGGCACGCAGGCCGCCTTAAGCGGTCCGGTATAAATGCGTCCTGATGCAAAGCCATATAAATATCCATTTGTGAGCGCCGTGAATGCAAGCTGCACCCACAGACGCATTTTCTCTTTTATCCGATCAACCAATTCCAATACACTCCAGACATATATTTACCGCTTTCACAAATACAACAAGCGGCTCTCCTCTTGTGATTCCATAGCACAGAAAAAATGTTGCCATGATAAATAATCCCCGGCGGATCCAGCTTATCCTTTTTTCACTCATCTAATGAACCTCTCCCAGCGTCTCTTCAATAATCTCTGTCCAGCTTTCCTTATCTCTGGAGCCAGTGTAGATCTCTCCGACCTGATTGCCGGCACTGTCCACGAATACCGTCGTCGGAACAGCCTGAACCTGCCCTAAAAATCCGCTTTCCAGATCCGGTGACGCCACGATGTGTGTATAATCTGCCTGTGTTGCCTCCACGATCTTAAGAGCCGTTTCGTCTCCTGATTCATAGACATCGCAGATCATACCCACGATCCTGACGCCCTTTTCCCCATACTCACGGCTGATCTCGCCAAGCTCCGGCATCTCCCGGATACAGGGGCCGCAAAAGGTCCCCCAGATATTTACCATCGTAAGGTCCGCCTCGCCGAAGATATCCTGTGTAACCTCGGTTCCCTCCAGTGTCTCGGAGGTAAACGTACCGAATATATTTTCCTCTGCCTGCCCCTCATCTGCCGTGTCTTTTCCTGCCTCGGCCTTCTGTTCCTCTGCCTGCCCTGCGCTGCTTTCTTCCTCCGCCTGCTCTTTGCCTGCGCAGGCCGTAAGCATAATCGCCGTTAAAATCAGTATTACTGCCGTCAGGCTACGGCCTGACCTTAATTTTATATATTTCTTCATATTTGAAACTCCCCTTTCCGAAGCATTTGTGCCAATTCCTGTTCTGTTCGCGGAAGCTGTACAAATTTTGCACACCTCTCTGACAGATCCTCCGGCTGATGATAATCCGAACCGACTGTCATGCCCACTTTCCTCTCCTTCGCCGCCTGAAACGCCAGATCATTGTGCGAATCATGCCGCGGGTTCCCGTTATAGACCTCTATCCCGTGAAGATACGCCGTATCCGCCAGGGTACATTTCAGCCGGAAGGGATGTGCCTGCACAATACAAAGCCGCTCCTTCTCCGCAAGCTCTTTTAAATCCGGAAGCTCCTTCATATAGATCCATGGATGCTCCCTCAAAAACTCCTCTTCAAAGCCATAGACAAGAAAATCATTCTCATCATGCGGAAACCGGATCTCCATCCCCAAAAGCACCTGAAAGTCTGTCCCTTGCGCGGCCTGCTTCGCGGCGCGGTATCCCGAAAGAAACCTCCCGCACACCTCGTCCCATTCATGTTCCCCGGGGCCGCCCCGTTCCTTCCTGCTAAAATGATCCGTAACAACAATGCCCGAATATCCGGCCTCCTTATACTGCCTCACGCCCTCCTCTGCCGGCACCTTGCCGCAATGACTGGACTGAGCCGTATGAAAATGCAGTTCAATTTTATACATCATAAGTACAACCTGCCTTTATACTTAAAAGATTTTTGCACCCCACTATTATAATATATATCTTGAAATTGGTACAGAGTAAAATAAAAGTAACTGTTCAGTTCCTTCACAGTTACAATGCAAAATCCATTTAAAATC
>CAQNVT010000089.1 GCA_948844705.1 uncultured Dorea sp. | reverse complement strand
TGGAAACGGCGGCGGCGGTCTGATGCTTGGCGCGTGGTTTATGGCTACCGATTACGTGACATCGCCGATTACCAAGAAGGGCCAGTATGTGTACGGGGCGCTCTTAGGTATCCTTACCGGCCTGTTCCGTCTCTTCGGCGGCTCGGCGGAGGGTGTTTCCTATGCGATCATCATCAGTAACCTTTTAGTTCCGTTGATCGAGAGGGTTACTCTTCCAAAACCATTCGGTAAAGGAGGAGAGAAATAATGAGTAAAACAATGAAAAATACACTGGTTCTTACAATTATCACGCTGATTGCCGGGTTTGCGCTGGGGCTTGTCTACGAGATTACGAAAGACCCCATTGCCCAGGCCCATGACGCGGCGAAGAAAGAGGCGTGGCAGGCGGTATTCCCGGAGGCTGACCTTGATTCTTTCGAGCAGGTAGAGGTTGACCAGAAGGCTGCCGGGGAGGTAGTGAAGGGCCTCGGCGTGAATGCTACGATTGATGAAGTGTGCAAGGTGGGTGAGGACGGTTATGTCATCATCGCTACAGATAAGGAAGGCTATGGCGGCGACATCCGGGTTACGGTGGGCATCAAGGCTGACGGTACGGTAAACGGCGTGTCCATCCTGTCCATCAGTGAGACGGCGGGCCTTGGCATGAAGGCTACGGAGCCGGCCTTTTACGAGCAGTATCAGGGCAAGCAGGCGGAGAAGTTCTACGTGTCCAAGGACGGTGGGGACGGAGAGCCCATCGACGCTTTAAGCGGCGCCACCATTACATCAAGGGCGATGACCGGGGCTGTGAACGCGGCGCTTGGTTATTTCCAGAATGCGTTTTAGGAGGTAGTGAAGATGAATAATTGTACAGAACGTTTGTATAACGGTATTATAAAAGAAAATCCTACCTTCGTGCTGATGCTTGGCATGTGTCCGACCCTGGCGGTCACCACATCTGCCATCAACGGTCTTGGTATGGGACTTTCTACGACAGCCGTACTTGTGCTGTCAAACCTGATGATTTCCCTGCTGCGTAAAGTCATTCCGGATTCCCTTCGTATTCCGGCGTTTATCGTAGTTGTGGCATCTTTCGTGACGATGGTGCAGTTTTTGATGGAAGGCTTTGTTCCGAGTCTCTATGCGTCTCTCGGAATCTATATTCCGCTGATCGTTGTTAACTGTATCATCCTGGGCCGCGCGGAGAGCTATGCCTCTAAGAATCCGCCGCTGCCGTCTATCTTTGACGGAATCGGTATGGGGCTTGGATTTACGGTAGGCCTTACGGCGATCGGCATCGTGCGTGAAGTCATCGGCGCGGGCAAAGCTTTTGGATTCCAGTTATTGCCGCTTGCCGATTCGGCTGCAGGCAAGGCGGGCTATGTCCCGGTAACCATCTTTATCCTGGCGCCAGGCGCGTTCCTTGTACTGGCAGGACTTACGGCTCTTCAGAACAAGGTGAAGAACAACGCGAAGAAGAAGGGCAAGAAGGTTACGGAAACCGTGGGTTGCGGCGAGGGCTGCGCGTCCTGCACCAACAGTGCATGCGGCGGCAAGATATTCCCTACAGGAAATGAGAAAGAATAGGAGGAGTACATAGATGGGAGAATTATTGATCATAGCAATTGGCTCTGCACTTGTAAATAACGTTGTACTCAGCCAGTTCCTCGGAATCTGTCCTTTCCTTGGAGTTTCCAAGAAGGTTGAGACTGCTGCCGGCATGGGCGGCGCCGTCGTATTCGTTATTACGATCGCGTCTTTCGTGTCAGGTGTTGTATATAAGTTCATATTGGCAAATAAGGCGATCTTAGGCGGAAAGCTTGTCTACTTACAGACGATTGTATTTATCCTTGTTATCGCCTGCCTGGTTCAGTTCGTGGAGATGTTCCTTAAGAAGTCCATGCCTGCGCTCTATCAGTCATTGGGAGTATACCTTCCTCTGATTACTACAAACTGCGCGGTGCTTGGCGTGGCTCTCACGAATGTGCAGAAGGAGTATTCTCTGTTAAGCGGAGTAGTGAACGGTATCGGAACGTCCGTGGGATTTCTGATTGCTATCGTGATCCTTGCCGGTATCCGCGAGAAGATGGAGTATAATGACATTTCCGAGTCCTTTCAGGGAACGCCGATCGTGCTGATCACTGCAGCGCTTATGGCAATCGCGTTCTTTGGGTTCTCGGGACTGATATAGGAAGGAGCAGAGACGATGAGTGTAACAGGTATTTTAATTGCCGCCTTAGTTGTAGGCGGAACCGGCTTATTCATTGGTGTGTTCCTTGGATTTGCCGGCACGAAATTTGCGGTAGAAGTAGATGAGAGGGAGGAGGCCATCGCAGGCGTCCTTCCGGGAAATAACTGCGGCGGCTGCGGCTACGCGGGATGCTCCGGCCTTGCTGCCGCCATCGTAAAAGGCGAGGCCGAGATCGGCGCATGTCCGGTGGGCGGCGCTCCCGTTGCGGCTGAGATTGGCAAGATCATGGGCCAGGAGGCAGGAGAGCAGGTGCGAAAGACGGCGTTTGTCAAGTGCGGCGGAACCTGCGAGAAGGCGAAACAGGATTACGAGTACCACGGCCTTGGCGACTGTATCATGGTGAACATGATGCAGAGCGGCGGCCCGAAGTCCTGTAATTACGGCTGTCTCGGAGAGGGAACCTGCGTGAAGGCATGTCCTTTTGACGCAATCCATATCGTGGACGGCATCGCGGTTGTCGATAAGGAGGCGTGTAAGGCATGCGGCAAATGCGTGGCTGTATGTCCGAAGCACTTGATCGAGCTTGTGCCCTATGACCAGAAGCATCTGGTACAGTGCAGCTCTAAGGATAAGGGCAAGGATGTGATGAAGGCTTGTTCCGTGGGATGCATCGGCTGTAAGATGTGCGAGAGAATGTGTAAATTCGACGCAGTAAAGGTGACGGATAATATCGCGTATATCGATCCGGAGAAGTGTACTAATTGCGGTGCTTGTGCGGAGAAGTGCCCGAAGAAGATCATTCTTTAGCAGAGATGAAGAGGAAGGTATGAAACGTAGTTTGAGACAGATTTTATCAGATGGGTTTCAATTGTTTTATCAGGATATAAAGTCAGCAAGATGGGCGATTATGTTAGTAGTCGCCTGTTTTGCATTTCTAAAAAAATTTCTCCGGGGTCTTTGCCCGATGGTTTTGCTGACAGGATTTCCGTGTCCGGGATGCGGGCTTACAAGGGCGGGCTTTCGGGTGTTACGGCTTGATTTTGCAGGGGCCTGGAGGATACATCCCTTTATCTTTGCTGTTATCTTGCTGGCAGTTGTGTTTGGGATAGAGCGATATGTGCAGAAAAGTCGCAGGATGACGGTGACAAAATGGTGCGGCATAGTGATTATTATTGGTATGGTAATTTTTTATATATGGAGGTTGTATATTTTTTTCCCGGAGGTGCCTCCTATGACTTATTATCATCGGAATCTGCTGACAGGATTGCATTTTTATTGATGATATGATAAAGTATTAACAAAATTTTTAGGAGGACGTAAGTATGGAAGACAATATGAACAAAACGCCGGAAGAGAAAGAACAGTCAGACGTTAAGCCGGTATATACAGATCCGAATGCAGATGTGAAGGAAGAGCCGTTAGAGAGCAGTACCGCATATCAGTATACACAGAGCAGCTCTGCGGATTCTTATGCCGGATACCAGCAGAATAATCCGGAGTGGAGCGGGCAGAGCAGAAACTATCAGTATCAGGATAACTTGAATTATAATATCGGCAATGATATGGGCTATAATCAGAATCACTATCAGGATATGGATACAAGTCCGATGTCTATGGGAGACTGGCTGCTTACAATTCTTGCTGCTATGATTCCATGTGCAGGGATTGTCCTGTATTTTGTGTGGGCATTTAGCAGTACCGGAAATGTAAATCGACGGAATTTTTGCCGCGCCCAGCTGATTGTCATGGCAGGAGTGTTTGTTCTTTATCTTATTATGGCTGTTGTGTTTGGAGTGGCATTTCTGACGACAGGTGTATATTAGAAATGTAAAGGAAAAGGAACTCTGTCATTGGGGCAGAGTTCCTTTTCGGTTACTTTAGAAAATTGTCAGAGTAATGAATTTCGTTGTCATTTGTGATAAAGACGGCATCTACATTGTCCAAAAGATTAACATCAGCATTATACTTCATTAATTTACCGTAATTTAATAGGAAGTATTCCCAAT
>CAQNVT010000088.1 GCA_948844705.1 uncultured Dorea sp. | reverse complement strand
CTATGATGAACTACTATCCGCCCTCGAAGTTAAAGATACCCTCGTCATCCCAGCCGTGCTCGTCATCACCGATCAGAAGTCTCTTCGGGTCTGTGGAAAGCGTCGTCTTGCCCGTTCCGGAAAGTCCGAAGAAGATCGCCGTATTCTCGCCGTTCATATCTGTATTTGCTGAGCAGTGCATGGAAGCAACGCCCTTAAGCGGCAGATAGTAGTTCATCATAGAGAACATACCCTTCTTCATCTCTCCGCCGTACCATGTATTGATAATAACCTGCTCGCGGCTTGTAATGTTAAATACGACAGCCGTCTCTGAATTTAAGCCCAGTTCCTTATAATTTTCAACCTTAGCCTTGGATGCATTATAAACGACAAAATCAGGCTCAAATTTCGCAAGCTCTTCCTCTGTCGGCATAATGAACATATTTCTGATAAAATGAGCCTGCCATGCCACTTCCATAATGAAACGGATCGCCATGCGTGTATCCTCATTCGTACCGCAGAAAGCATCTACAACGAACAGTCTCTTGTCAGACAGCTCCTTAAGCGCGATATCCTTTACTGCCTTCCATGTCTCCTCGGAAGCAGGATGATTGTCATTCTTGTATTCATCAGAAGTCCACCATACAGTGTCCTTTGAATTTTCGTCCATTACGATAAATTTATCTTTTGGTGAGCGTCCGGTATAGACACCAGTCATAACATTCACTGCACCAAGCTCACTGACCTGACCTTTTTCAAAGCCCTCAAGCCCCGGCTTTGTCTCCTCGTCAAACAGCATCTCATAAGAAGGGTTACGTACAATTTCAGTAGTTCCGCTAATACCATACTTGCTTAAATTGATTTCTGCCATCTTTCCTAATCTCCTTTTTTTATAATGTAAGCGAAAGTAATTTACTCCCGTATCTTCATAGTATACATGATAAAAAAATAAAATCAACAAAAATTGCTCATTTTTTTCAAAAAAGATAATATTTTAACAATCTGTCAAAATCTCTGTCATTCAACGGAACAGGAGGTATAAAACCGGTGTTTTCCGCCGCAATGGCCGACGCCCTAGCCCTGATCCTTCTCCTCTGTCAGATAATCCCTTGATAAACTAAATCCACGTCCCCGTACCTCATTGATCTGCGTGATTGTAATAAACGCTTTTTCGTCCACAGACTGCACCAGCTCCTTCACGGAATAAAGCTTACGGTTAGGAACAACGCAGAGCACTCCCTTCTTATATTCCTTGCCGTATCCGGTTTCCATGTGGAGCATCGACACCCCCACATCCAGACTTTCCAGCATTTTTTCCCGGATTTCCTCATATTTGTCTGAGATGATGAAAAGCTGAATCTGTGACTGTCCCAAAAGCATCACCTTATTAAGGAGCATCGTCTCAAGCACAAGTGCAAGAAGGCCGTACATGATCTGCTCGGTATCAGAAAACAACACCTGATTTCCCAATACAATAAAGTCCACTACGTATACAAGTATTGCTACGGGTACATGGAACCATTTATTAAGAACCAATGCAAGAATATCCGTTCCGCCTGTTGAGGCCCCTACCCTGATTACAAGTCCGACACCGATTCCCAGGATCGCTCCCCCGTAAAGAGTTGCCAGCATAATGTTATCGGTAAGCGCCGTGATCCCCGGAATCGCCCGCATCACGGACAGGCATACCGGATAGAGAAATGTACTTGCAATTGTAGTAACAACAAACTTCTTTCCCAGTATCAGCGCCCCGATCAAAAACAATATACCGTTGACAATCAGAATAATCAGCGAAAGGTCTGCCGCAGGGATATAGTGATTAATCGTAAGACCGATACCTGTTGCGCCGCCCATAATGATGCCGTGAGGAACCAAAAACGCAGCAACGGCAAATGCTAAAATCATATTCCCCACTAAAACACCGATAACTGTTTCTATATTTTTTCTCCAGTCTGACTTCATGATATCCCTTTCATTGTAAGCTGGATCCTTTTTTTCTTCAAATCCACACTCATAACCTTCACATCTACGATATCCCCGACGCTTACCGCCTCTAACGGATGCTTAATATATTTTTTGTCCGTGATCTGGGAAATATGCACAAGCCCGTCCTGATGCACTCCGATATCCACAAACACCCCAAAATCGATTACATTGCGGACGGTTCCCTTCAGGATCATTCCTTCCGTCAGATCCTTCATCTCCAGCACGTCTGTGCGGAGGATCGGCTTCGGCATCTCGTCGCGGGGATCGCGGGCCGGCTTTTCAAGCTCCTTTACAATATCCCGCAGAGTAATTTCCCCTATGCCAAGCTCCTCTGAAAGCCTCTTATAATCCTTGATCGTAAGTGAAAGTCCGGTAAGCTTTCCTCCTCTTATATCCTCCGGTGCAAATCCCTGTCTGTGAAGAAGTTTTTCCGCCGCCTCATAGGATTCCGGATGGACGCTTGTCCCGTCCAAAGGATTGTCGCCTCCCTGAATCCGCATAAAGCCGGCACACTGTTCATACGCCTTCGGTCCAAGCTTTGCCACCTTAAGGAGCTGCCTGCGGTTTAAAAACCGCCCGTTTTCCTCCCTGTACGCCACGATATTCTTTGCTATAGTGGAAGAAATGCCGGATATATAGGACAACAGCGGCGCCGACGCCGTGTTCAAATCTACGCCTACTTTATTTACACAGTCCTCCACCACGCCGGACAATGCCTCGCTCAGCTTTTTCTGATTCATATCATGCTGATACTGTCCTACACCGATGGACTTCGGATCGATCTTTACAAGCTCCGCAAGGGGATCCTGAAGCCTTCTCGCAATAGAGGTTGCGCTCCTCTGTCCCACGTCAAACTTCGGAAATTCCTCGCTCGCAAGCTTACTTGCGGAATAGACGGAAGCCCCCGCTTCATTTACGATCACGTACTGCACCTTCTCCGGAATCTCCTTTAAAAGCTCTACAATGAACATCTCTGATTCTCTTGACGCCGTCCCGTTCCCGACAGATATGAGCGTGATATGATATTTTTTAATAATCTTCTTGAGCAGATCCTTGGATGCCTGTATCTTCTGCGGAGTTGTAGGCGCAGTCGGGTAAATAACCGTTGTTCCGATCACCTTTCCGGTCGGATCTACAACGGCAAGCTTGCAGCCCGTACGAAACGCCGGGTCCCAGCCCAGTACGGTCTGTCCTACGATCGGCGGCTGCATAAGAAGCTGCTCCAGATTCTTTCCGAATACGCTGATCGCCCCGTCCTCCGCCTTTTCCGTAAGCTCGTTTCTAATCTCACGCTCGATCGCAGGCGCGATCAGCCTCTTATAGCTGTCCTCGACGGTCTCCCTAAGCACCGGCGCCGTATACGGATTATCGGTATGGATCGTCTTCTTTTCCAGGTATCTTATAATATCCTCCTCCGGCGCTTCGACCTTCACCGTCAGGATCTTCTCCTTCTCCCCGCGGTTTAAGGCAAGAGTACGGTGTCCCGCAAGACGGCTTACCGGCTCCTCAAAATCATAGTACATCTCATATACGGATTCCGTCTTCTCATCCCTGGCAGCAGAGACCACACGTCCCTTCTGCATTGTAAGCCTCCGTATCCACATACGGTAATCTGCCTCGTCGGAAATATTCTCTGCGATAATATCCTTCGCACCGGCGATAGCCTCCTGCACCGTATGTACTTCCTTCTCCTCATCTATATAATCCTCCGCAAGCTCCTCAAGAGGTCTGTCCGCTTTCTGAAGCATAATAAGCGACGCAAGAGGTTCCAGTCCCTTCTCCTTAGCGATCGTCGCACGCGTCCTTCTCTTCGGCCGGTAAGGACGGTACAGATCCTCCACGACCACAAGAGTCTGTGCCGCAAGGATCTGTGCCTTAAGCTCCTCCGTAAGCTTTCCCTGCTCCTCGATGCTCCCGAGCACCTGCTCCTTCTTCTCCTCCAGATTTCTCAGATAGGTAAGTCTCTCATGAAGCTTTCTGAGCTGCTCGTCATCCAGCGTCCCGGTCGCTTCCTTCCGGTATCTGGCAATAAAAGGAATCGTATTCCCCTCATCGATCAGCTTCACCGCGGCGTCCACCTGCCACCTCTTTACGTTCAGTTCCTCCGTAATCCTCTGATTAATATCCATATGTAACCCTTTCTTTTTTAATACATCTGTCTTACTATTTCTTATCCGTGAACATTATACCTGAATTTTTCCGCGCATGCAATGCTATCGCTGATACAGAGCCCACTCTGTTTTCTTGTAAAATACACCGTCCTGTGTTATAATCATAGCATACCTGCAGGAAAGCTTAGAAAGGGTTTCACAAATATGGGCGAATTATCAAAGCAGCAGCAAAAATCAAAAGAAACAAAAGCGAAAATATTCCGCGCGGCCAAGCACATTCTCCGTAAAAAAGGCTATGAGGAATTATCCATAAAAAATATATGCGAAGAGGCAGGCGTCTCTAACGGAAGCTTCTATCATCATTTTAAAACGAAGGACGATCTGCTCTCCTACTATATAGAAGAGCAGCCGAGCATTAATCCGGATCTTCTGGATATACCGGAAAATGTACAGGAGGCAAAGGCCGCCATCATCTACGTATATCTCAATTATGTACATTATTGCGAGGAGCTGGGCGTCGAATTTATGTCAAACTATTATACACCTAAAAACCAGTCTCTGAATCCGCTGATACGCACCGAACGTCCTTACCCGATCGTGACGGTACATAATTATCTTGAAAAATGCATTAAAGCAGGGATTCTGTCCCCTTCCCTGGAGCTTGAGGATATCACAACCGATATCCGGATCATCGTCATCGGAAATGTATTCGAATGGTGCTTAAAAAACGGGGATGCGGATTTTGAAGGCAATATGAAGCGGTCCTTAGAGACATATCTGAACGGCGCACTCTGATTTTTTCACCGGCTCATAAAAAGCGCAAAAAAAAATCCTTCAAGCAAGCGGTCTTAAAGGATTTTATAGAAGGGAATATGGCAGAAAAACTGCCAACAATAATATCTTGTAACCTTATTGTAACTCCTTGCTTCCAGAAAATCCAATCATTAATTTTAATATAATTTATTCATTTATAGAAAATATCTATATAGGAGGCGCCTATGTACACATTTATTGTTAATCCCCATGCCCGATCCGGGCTGGGACTTAAGGTCTGGAAACGGCTGGAAGGCATGTTAAAGGAGCGTCAGCTTAAATATCAGGTGTTTTTAACACGATATCCCGGACATGCAACAAAATTCGCCCATACCCTCACTTCTGGTTCAAAGGAGATCACACTGATCGCTCTCGGAGGCGACGGCACGATCAATGAGGTGGTAAACGGCATACAGGATTTGTCAAAGGTAACTCTGGGATACGTTCCCATCGGATCCAGCAATGATTTTGCAAGATCCATGAAGCTTTCACATGAACCGGAAGTCCTGCTGAAACAAATACTATCTCCGTCAGAATAAGATCGGAAGAGCGTCGTGT
>CAQNVT010000087.1 GCA_948844705.1 uncultured Dorea sp. | reverse complement strand
TGGGCGGATCCCTGCTTCCCGGAGTACCTCTATCTGTTTTTCCGGAACAATTCGCCGGACCAATTCCAAACGGACCTCACGTACCTGTTCTCCATGCGCCACCATGAACCCTGTTACGACCGCAAGCAGTGTATTATGATTTTTATTGTTCTTATTTTTACTCAGATACCTTGAGCCGTGCCAGTACGGATACGGCAGACATTCTATAATATTTCCGGACAGGATCAGTATTCTTTTCAGATATGCCGGAAAATTCCAGTCCCGGTCATTATAAAACTGATGGATCATAAATACAAAAAACAACAGAATAATCCCCAGCAGATTAAAAAAATGCAGGAAAAAAGAATCTGTCAATGCCGTAGATATCCCCAGCAGAACCATCCCCGCCATATAAAGAGGGGAATGCTTCTGGAGAGTGAATCCGATTCTTTTCATAAAGAGCCACGCACAGGTAAGCGTTACAATCACACACATAGGAAATGTAATGCCCGACATATTTTTATAAAGGCAAAATGCGAAGACAAGTCCGTATAAAGCGCTTAACCCCCCGAAATATCTGTAATCCATCCTCATTTTCATAACCAGCGGTCTTTCATTCATTGAGGCACCTCCCGTACAATATTTTTTTATACTATATCACAAATATTGCAGGTTTGCCACTTCCATTCTAAGATCCTCTATTCCGGCGCTACCACTGCCCCCTGCTCCATAAGCTCCCTGCGAAGCTCCCTTACATCTACTTCCGACGGCAGTATCCCTTTTCTGTGTGCAATTGCCGCCGCGGTTCCCGCAGCCTCCCCGACTGCCATACATGTTGACATAATTCTGGTCATACCGAAAATAGTCTGATCAACCGATATGGTTCTTCCGGACATAATAAGTCCTTCTACCTTTTCCGGTATCAGGCATCCGTACGGAATTCCGATCGCATGCGGAATCGGAATCATTGTCATAATCCCTGATGTCTGCCCATGAATATCTACATTATATCCCGTAAGCGCCACCGAATCCTCCGGTACCGGAAGCTCATCAAGTATCTCCTTTGTGAGCGTCTTTTTTCCTGCGATCCTCCTGCTTTCTCTCGTCCCCAGATACGGCATCATCTGCCCGAGTGTACAATTCTCAAATCCCGGACAATATTTTCTTAAAAACCTAATAACCTCAAATACCTGATGCTCGCATATGTCTTCCGCTCTGTTGTAATCCTCCGGTTTAGATACATCTATATTGATTGCACGTGTCACATTAAAAAATCCTCTGTCTGTATTCTTCTGATGGGTAAAATCGATCATGTTCCTTGGAAGTGTAAAATCTCCCGCCTCACGGGCCTGCTCGATCAAATCGAAAAAGCACATGACGGCAAATGTCTTGTCCGGGCCGAAATCCCCGGCCGACTGGCTGATGCCCGCAAAGGTTTCGGGGAGCTTTATCGTTTCGGGATGCTCCCGCACATAGCAGCAAAATTTCTCAATATCAATATTTTCCACATCAAAGGTAAGTGTCGGCGGCTGGAGGTTTTCGCCCTTCTCATATCTTGCCCCTGCCTTATAGGCGCACGATGCATCTCCGGTTCCGTCGATCACCGTTTCTGCATAGAAGGTAAAGCCTTCGCCGCGGCTAAACACCTTTACACCTGTTACCTTATCCTTTTCCATGAGCATCTCGGAAAGCTCGGCATATACCATTGTATCCACATGCTCTTCCCGAAGCATCTCATTTACCATAATCCGCGCCCACGACATATTTACATAAGTAAGCGAGTTCTGAATCGGGGCCGGCATATGCTCTGTCGCACCTCCTACCTCTCTGAGTCTTACGATAAATTCTTCCGCGATCCCCTTCACGACCTGCCGTCCGCTTCTGTCAATAAATGCAAGAAGGGGAAGGCCTGAGGTCAGCAGGCCTCCCAAAAACGGATTTCTCTCCAGCACCAGTACCTTCAGACCCTTCCTGGCGGCCGCAATTGCCGCCGGAAAACCTCCCGGACCGCTTCCTACTACGATTACATCATATCGTTCCTGATACATTTTCTTCCTCCTTTTAGTTTATCCCTTTACCGCTCCCGCGACCAGACCCGATACCAAAAATTTTCCAAGATACGTAAATACAAGCAGAATCGGGATTACCGCAAGGGTAGCCGCCGCCGTAAGCGGTCCCCATTCCTGTCCGAAAAATCCGATATAATTATATATGGAAACCTGGATCGGATACAGGTCTGCGGAGTTTACCATTACCGACGATACGGTATATTCATTCCACGCCCCGATAAAAATCATCAGGGCCGCACATGCCATTGTCGGAAGACTCAGTCTTGGGATCAATCTGAAAATGACATACCATCTGGAAGCACCGTCTATAAGCGCCGCCTCTTCAATTGCATAAGGAATTGCCTGCATGCCTCCGATCATGATCCACACTGCCATCGGCAGATTATAAGCCGTATAGATCAGCGGCAATGTAAACCATCGGTTTACCATATGAAGACTGGACAGCATCATATAATTAGGCACCACCATCGCCGCGCTGCCCATAGAAAGAGGAATTCCGAACAGAATCATTAAAAACATCAATTTTTTCCCCCGGAATTTAAATCTCGTCAATGCATATGCAATCAGCAGCGCACATAATACACCCAAAGCAATTGCCGCCGCACTGTATAAGGAGCTGTTGATCAAAGCCCGTCCGAAGGTTCCCTTTAAAACTGTCTGATAATGCTCTCCTGTCACTACAGTTCCGAATAACCGCGGCGGATAAACGGCCACCTCTCTTGCCGTTTTTAATGAGGTTAATGCTCCCCATACAAAGGGAACCAGATTTACGACCGCGATCGCAGCCATACCGATGACGGCAAGTATCTTGCCCGATACATTTCTGCCGGCATTTTTATCTTTAAAGCTCATACTTCACCGCCTTTACGTACATGATAGTCAGTATAAAATTAATCAGACACAAAATAAATGGGCATCCCCACCCCTATCCACCGGTCGAAATACGTCTTTACATCCGGCAGGAATCTATCCTCCACCCCCCATTCCGTCAGGCTGTTTACAATCAATGCCGTATGCCAGAAAATCATATCCTTGGGCTCCACATAGCGCCCTGCTGCCCGTTTTATGAAGTCCTTTATCTTCTGTTTCCCATTTTTTTCATGATAATGCAGCATCTCATTTACTGCCTCTTCTTCCATATGCTGCAGTCGCTTCTTCATTATTTTTTCTTCCAATTTTACAGCCATTCTCCTTTCCAGGCCAGCCAACACTCCCACTGCCAACAACGGGGCATCGAATCAATGAAACCATGCGGGTATTTGGAGTATCCTCAGAAAACTTTCACAGCCTCCCTA
>CAQNVT010000086.1 GCA_948844705.1 uncultured Dorea sp. | reverse complement strand
GCTCTCATCAACCAGTCTCTCGAAATACCTTGTGCCTGTACACATTTCCTCACAGACAACAGCGCCGCCGCTTGTCTCTATGATATTATGCAGCTTCCAGTTCGGAATTGCAAGCGGTGTTCCCGTAAGCATGATACGCTTTGTACCCTTCTTAAATACACTGACGCCGTCTGCCACTCTCTTTTCCAGCTCCTCGCACAGCTTATTCGTCATCTCTGTAAATCTTCCCGGATCATCGTAAAATGCGATCTGGGAAATGAGAAGCGCATCGCAGCCGCTGATCGGGATATTCTCATTTTTACGGGCCGCGTATAATCTCTCCAGCGCTTTTCTCTTGCCGTTAATAAGCTTAATGCTCTCCGCAAGCTTTTCCGCCGTCACCTTATTTCCCGTAAATTCCTCTACCACATTTTTAAATGCTTCGATCTCCTCTGCCCATGCTTTTACGTCCTTTGCGCGTTTCATCTGCGGAAGATTCATTACATGTACCGGAACATCCTCAGAAAGGATCTCCCATGCCTTTTTCTTTCCGTCACAGGTCGTCTCCCCAACGTACATATCGGCGATCCTGAAGAACGGACACGTTCTGTCAATCCTTGCGCCTACGGATGCCTTGATAAGCGGACATGTATTGGTCGGAAGCACCTTCTCGCCGCCCGGAACCCAGAACTGGGAGCCTCCGCAAAGTCCTGTGGCAATCGCGTCTGCCGCAAATACGATCTCGTCCGGCACATATACACAGAAAGTTCCGAATACCTTGCCGCCTTTCTTCTGGTGCTCGATAAGCTCTGCCGGGCGGATGCCATGGATATCCGCTACTACCATGTTATAGTAGTCCATTCCCTCCGGACGGTTTTCCTGTGACAGATAGACATCCCCAAATGCCTGCGGGAGCACTGCACATAACTGGTCGTGCGTCTCCACATCCATGCCCAAATCTTCCCACATTTTACGATAATCAGCCATTTTACTTTTCCTCCTTTGTATCTCTTTCTCGTAATTCAGCTGCTCTCTTTTCCTTGAAAAGAGTATATGATTACCGTATCATTTTTTAAGGCTTTGGACAACGGAATCAGGCAGAATGTATTATTGTTTTTTATTATAATCGCCAGACAATTATTAATAATATCTATAAGTTATCCTTCTGACAAGCTTTTTATCCCTTCTATACAGATATCAATCTCTTCCTCCGTATTTGTCGTGCCAAATGCAAACCGCACCGTTCCTTTCGGGTACGTATGCAGTGATCTGTGTGCAAGCGGCGCGCAGTGAAGACCCACCCGGGTCATGACTCCGTAATCCGATTCCAGGCCGAATGCCATCACAGCATTATCCTCCTTTTTAAAATCCAACGATACAACCGACGTGCGGCCGACGGTTCCTTTTTTACCGACGACACGGATATCCGGAAGTTCTTTTATCCTCTCGATAAAATATCCGGTAAGCTCCATTTTCCTTCTGTGTATCTCTTCCACTCCCGCCTTCTCAATATGGGAAAGAGCTGCATGAAGGCCGATGATCCCCGGAAGGTTCATCGTTCCGCTTTCATATTTATCCGGAAGGCTCTCCGGCATATCATAGGAATCTGACCGGCTTCCTGTCCCCCCTGCCACAAAAGGCTCCATCAGGCTGTCCAGCTCCTCCGATATAAGAAATCCTCCGATTCCCTGGGGACCTAACAAGCCTTTATGTCCGGTAAATGCAAGAAAGTCGATCCCGCATTTTTCCATATCCACATCAAGCGTCCCGGCGCT
>CAQNVT010000085.1 GCA_948844705.1 uncultured Dorea sp. | reverse complement strand
GGGGTTAAGCAAAGCCAGTCGATTGCAGTTAAGTAGATAAAAAAGGTTGCAATTGTAATATGGCTGTACTGGTTCATGTTTTGCACCCATGATCTTGACCGGAACTCTTCTGTAAACACCGCGGTCTTCACGTTTATCTGCCAATATAAGATAATGTATCTGCTTGATGATGCTTTCCGATAAAGGCACTTGTTCTTTTACCAAATCCCGCACAAAATCAAATGCCTCTTTATGCCCGACTGCCTCCATATGGTCTTTTAACGGTTTCCTGTCAATCGTCAGGCCACGCAAAACCATATCCGTCTCACGCAGAGTCAGTGTATTCCCTTCAATTGCATTTGAATTATAGGTATACTCAATAATGAATTCCTCTGTCAGACGTTCCACTTCTCCCTTCGTCAGCGGGCGTCTGGTATCCAGTTCACTTTTCTTCCTGTCTATAGCTGCCAGTAAACTTTCTGTTGCCTTAAACCGTCCATCCGCCGGTTTTCTTGTATCTACCGGAATCATCCAGCGGCGTCCTTCACGAATAGCACCTGAAACTTTCCCTTCTGCGCACAATATGCGCACACGTCTATCTGAAATTCCCCATTTCTCTGCGGCCTGTTTTACTGTCATATACATAAAAAGTACACCTCGCTTTCCAAAACATTATACCCCACTTTCGGAATAATATCAATCTTATAGGAATAATATTCTCCTAATTTCGGAATAAAAAGGACTCAAAAATTGTGGTACGCAAGCCAGTTGGAGTACCCCAAAAATATTGTGTCAATCCACCAAAGGCTCGTAATCCAGTGGATATTGCGCCGCCGCTTCAATACCCTTTGACTCTCCAGGGAAGAAATTTGATATACTTACACCATAACATCTTAATTCTTTTCTAAAGTTTTTACAATAAAAACCGTTAGATTTCTTAATGAAAAGGCCGGACAGCATCCGTTTTATGTGACACTGTCCGGCTCATACTACATTATTTAAGCCGCCGTGAAAGTACATGCCTTTGCCGCTTCAAAAGCTCCGATCCCCGCGATCCTCTTCGTCTTCGCATAAGCCAGCCGGTATACGAGGTACATGATCCCCCCGATAAGCAGCATAAGCAGTAGCTCCATCAGCAGCATTTTCACCTCAAATGCCTGAAGCCTCATATCATTGAAATAAGTAAGAAACAGAGAGAACATGCCTATGAGCGCACATCCTGCCGCCACAGGGTATGCAAATACCTTACGAAGCTGTACCCGGATCACCCGCTCCTCGTAGGCATCATCAGCCCCGAGCTTTCTCAGATCCTCAAAAAGCCGGCGGTTATCCATGGCGATCGTAATACTTCGGATATAGCTCATGATCCCGACCGCCGTCAGGGATATTACGGAAATGTAGAGACTCAGCAGCACAAATACCGCAACCATCTCCAGCGCATCCGCCTGCATCAGGACCCTGGAAAACGGCGCATATTTCCAGTCGTCTAAGATACGGGGATTATCCGGCGACAGGTCGATCTCCCCCGCATAGCTATATTCGTTTCCGGCTTCCAGCGAAAGCTTCTCTTCCTGCGCGTCATACAAAAGGCAATGATTCGAAAGCTTTGTCGCCCTCGAAATATATTCCCGTTTCACGGCGTCTGCAAAATCATACGTCTCCATTACCTGCTCTGTATTAAAGAGTACAAGCCGCTCTTTCCAATCGTCGGCAAGATCTTTTGCAAGCTTTCCATAATCCTCATCTGATAAAATGAATGTAAAAGGATCACTATTCACAGCAAGATTATCAAGCTCCTCCGTCCCCGCAAACTTAAGAGTCATACGCTCTCCCGTAACCGGCTGCTCGATCTCATTCAGACAGTCGGTGCTCACCCAAATATTTTCCGAAAAATCTGCCGCCGTAACCGTTTTATATTCTCCCCTTCCCAGAGACACGTCCACTCCGGAGATTTTCATAAAATCCGAAGCCGATACAAAGGAGGCCAGCTTCTCATATTCCACATCAAAATATTGCCTCTCTTCATTCATATCCCGCCCGGTATAGCGGATAATAAGCTGCAGAGAATCCAGCTCCTCACAGGCGGTAAGCTTCACGCCGTATTCCTCCGCCAGCTTCTTTATTTCTTCCGGTCCAATCTGATCCTCCCTTGCCGGATAATGCAGAGAGTAATCATAAAGCGCCTCTCTTCCCCCTTCCGTAGCGCTGAAATAATACATTACTCCCCAGAAGGCCGCCCCTGTCATCACGAATACAAGCAGGGCGATCACACACATATTTCTTGTCGTCTGCCTTGCCGTAAAGCGCATAAGATTAGTGGAAATGATATTTTTATAATATTTTTCCGGATGCTTTCCTCTCTCAGAGTGTCCGACAGCGCTTAAAACGATCAGGTAGAGCCCTGCAATACAGAGCAGATAGGTCGCATTCCAGACCGCAGGCATTCCCTGCCTGAACAGCCTGACCGTAAGCTGCGGAACCGCCATGGCAAGAAAAAGACCTGATACCGCAAGCACCGCCCCGAGCTTTCCGAACCACGGCTTTATCTCCCTGACCATCTCCGTCTGCCGGCATGTGTTTAATATATCCATAATATTTGCCCGGCGTACAAAGCGTATCCCCAGGATCAGAACGGCAAGAGACAATACGGCCGCAAACAAAAGACCTGTCAGGATTCCCCCTGCCCCGAAACGGTAAGAAAGCTGCGAGGTATTGATTACGATCGCCCGGAATAATTTCCAGACCAGATAAGACACCGGCACCGCCAGCAGGATACCTGCGACGACATATTTCCCCACTACTGCGGCAAGCTCTCCCGCAAGCTGATATGCGAGCTTTCCTTTCTCTTCTCCCAGAGCCAGCATAACTCCGAACTCCCTGCTTTTCCTGCGGAAAAACAGGCTGCTTCCGTAAAGGGTAAAGATCAGGCAGCCGATCACGACCACTCCGAGCATCAGCCACATCAGCTTTCTCGTATCCCCTCCCGGCGGCAAAAGCTCCTGGACCGAGGGAGAAAAATACATCATCGCGAAGGATGATACCAGAAGCACGGACAGAAAAATGCAGCTCCCAAGCAGCCGGTACTGATCCTTATTCTTCCTGCGAAGCTTCGCATTTATCTTACTCATTGTCATCACTGTCACCTCCCAGCGTCCGGATCGTATCCAGAAGCTCATCCATAAATGCCCTTCTGGTCCCGCTTCTTTGAAGCTCCCCGTATACCTTCCCGTCCTTTAGCACGATGACTCTGTCGCAAAAGGAAGCCGCAAAGCTGTCATGAGTCACCATAAAAATGGTTGCTCCCATCTCCTTTTTTGCCTGTAAAAATGCATCTATCACCGCCTTGCAGGACTTGCTGTCCAGGTTTCCGGTAGGCTCGTCCGCCAGTATCACATAAGGCTGGTTCATAAGCGCCCTTGCCACTGCGGTGCGCTGCCGCTCTCCGCCGGAGATCTCGGCAGGATATTTTCCCATGATCTTCTCAATCCCGAACAGCCGGCAGATATTCCTTGCCCTCTCCTCCATCTGAACCACCGGCCGGCTTGCAATGATCTGAGGAAGACAGATATTTTCAAATACACTCAGTCCGTCCAGCAGCATAAAATCCTGAAAGACAAATCCCATCTGCCGGTTTCGCACTTTTGCCAGCTCCTTTTCCTTAAAACCAGAGATATCCTGATCTGCCAGGCGGATCTCTCCCTGCTCATGGGGAATAAAACACGAGATGCAGTTAAGAAGCGTAGTCTTTCCCGAACCGGACGGCCCCATCACGGCTACGAATTCTCCCTTTTTTACTTCGAGAGAAACATCCCTTAATACCGGATATGTCTGCTCTCCTGATACATAACTCTTTTGAAACATCTCTTAATGCGATCATCATCCGACCATCCCTTCTAAAATTGCACCTAAAAGCACTAATAAGCCACATAATAAATACCAGCGATAGTTGTACCTGACAAAACT
>CAQNVT010000084.1 GCA_948844705.1 uncultured Dorea sp. | reverse complement strand
CATAAAATAAAAGAAAAAACTTCACAATGAAGGAGTAAACAGGACTAATAGGCTGGAGGCATGGCTTACCTTCTTAAGTGTGGATGAACCAGAGATAATTGTGGAGCTGCTTAAAGCATATCCGGAGTTTCAGGCACTTTACAGAGAGGTTTATGAGATATGCCGGAATATGGAGGATATCATGGGACTTTTTTCAGAGGAGCTGGCAATTCTTGATAAAAATACAGTAGACTATATGATAGATGAGATGCAGGAAACGATAGATGAGCAAAAAGAGACGATAAACGAGCAAAAAGAGACGATAAACGAGCAAAAAGAGACGATAAATGAGCAAAAAGAGACGATAAATGAGCAAAGAAAGGCAGTAGACAGTTTGAAGGAAATGATAAACGGGCAGCAGAAGACGATAGATGACCTCAAGAATTATATAGAAATACTAATGAACAAGACAGAAGGGAATGCATAACGGAGCAGGAGACGATAGAAATGAAGCGCTTTAATGTGACCGGAGTATAATCGTGCGAGGCAATATGGAAAAACAACTACTCTGCGCTTATTGAAGGATAGTTTAAATAAAGATTATATTGTGGCAAGAATTAGTTTTGAAGGGGTCTGTGCCATCTTTTTTGCCGGCGAATCTGATTTTTGCTGTGGATTTGATGAGATTTTCGGAAATTTTGTGAAAACAGAAAAGTGGATTGATCAAAATAAAATTAAATAAGCAAAGAAAAAGATGAGACGACCGCGGCAGCGGCAGTCTCATCTTTTTCTTTGCTCAACTTTTTGTTGACGAAAATCACATACATTGGTAAAGTTATAATATCATCTTTTTTAAGAAAATGTTAAGAACGAAAGAAAGAGGATATCTATGAGCAGTGAAAAGGTTATGGATATGACGAAGGGGCCGGTGCTTAGCCAGATGACGAGGTTTGCGCTTCCGGTTCTTTTCGGAATGCTGTGCCAGAGGATATATAATTTTGCAGACACCTATATCGTAGGGAGATTTCTTGGGGACGAGGCTCTGGCGGCAGTCAGTATTTCAGGATCGGCTACGTATATGCTGTTTTCTGTCATGATGGGAGTGACTACGGGAGTCAGCGTTGTGATTTCGCAGTATTACGGGGCACAGCAGGAGGGGGAGATCCGCCGTACCTTCGTGGCCGGCGCGTATGTGGCGGCCGGCGTGACGCTTCTTATTACCATAGGCGGTATGCTGACGACGGAACCGCTGCTTCGGCTTCTTCAGACATCCGAAGCGCTTCTTCCGGCGGCGGGAGTGTATCTTTTTGTCATCTATGCCGGGAGTGCGGCGACCATGCTTTATAATTTCAGCGCAGCCGTTCTGCGGGCGCTTGGAAATTCTGTGGTTCCGCTTGTTTTCCTGATCGTGTCCAGTGTGCTGAATGTGTTTCTGGATGTTGTGCTTGTGGTGTGGATTCCTATGGGAACCGCAGGGGCTGCGTTTGCGACCGTGTTGTCCCAGATGATCTCCGGTATTTTGTGCATGGCTTATGCATTTAAGATCCTGCCGTTTCTAAGGGTGCCGCGTAAAGAGTGGAAGCCGGATATTTATCTGGTGGGGCAGGTGCTCCGCTATGGGATACCGACAGGGCTTCAGATGAGTATTATCTCGATTTCGGATATGACTCTGCAGGCAGTAATCAACACGTATGGTACGGCAATGATCGTTGCCTACGGTGTCTGTGTGAAGGTGGAGGGGCTGGGCTTCCAGCTTGGGGATGCCATTGGCTCCGCTCTCGGGACCTTTGCAGGTCAGAATGTGGGGGCCAGTAACTTTACCAGGGTGAGAAGAGGGGTTAGAAGCGCCTATCTTATGAATCTTGTCTCTTATGGAATATTCTGTCCGATTGTCTTTGTGTTTGCAAGACCGATTATGGAGGCATTTACGAGGACGCCGGAGGCGATCGCGTTAGGTGTAGAGTATATGAAGGTTTTTGCCGTATTTTTCATTGCCGGAGGAATCCTTGTGGTATACCATAATATCCTCCGGGCGTCAGGAGATGTGGCTGTGACCGTACTCATGGGAGTAAGCGAGGTTGTCACAAGGATCGGATGTGCATTTTTATTGCCAGGATTGTTCGGACACTGGGGACTCTGGTTCGTATCGCCGATTACATGGGTATGTGCGGCTTTCGTAGGCGGAGTACGGTATTATTCCGGAGTCTGGGAAACAAGGGCAGTAAAGGAGCAGGAAAAACGCTTCAGACAGGAGAAAGATGTATGTCTAAAAAGAAAAAGCCAAAATTAGAATTCCGTTATTATAAGATGCCGGAGGGAAGCTCGATTCTTGCATTGCTTGGGCAGAAATGGGTACAGTCCTACGGGCGTGACATTGACTATCTGCATTTCCATAATTATCTGGAAATAGGGTATTGTTATGACGGGACAGGCTCCATGATACTTGGTGGGGAGGAGTATCATTATGAGGGTGATGAGTTTACTGTGATTCCGAAGAATTATCCGCATACGACAAACAGTGAGCCGGGTACATTAAGCAAATGGGAATATCTGTTTATAGATGTAGATCAGATACTGGAGGAGCTGTATCAGGGCTTTGGAAATAAAAATAAGAAGCGTATGAATGTCATGCTCTATAAAATTAATTCAAAAGCAATATTTAAAAAGGCAGAGGATGACCCTAAAATTGCGGGGAAGATCCGGAATCTTATAGAGATCATGCGGTGTACGGAGGAGTTTTATCTGGAGGAAGCAAAGGGGGCTGTTGTGGAGCTTCTTGTTAATATTGCAAGAGAGAACAAAGAGGTAAAGGGTCCGGTAGAATTAAGCGGAAGGGTTACGATACCGATTGCCCGCGCGATGGATTATATAACACTTCATTACATGGAGCCGCTTAGAATTGAAGAGCTGGCGAAGTGGTGCCACATCAGCGAGACGCATTTTCGCAGGATATTCTCCGAGTATATTAATATGAGCCCGTTGGAATATGTTAATCTGGTGAGAGTACAGGCGTCATGTAACTATCTGAAAAATACGGATGAATCCGTGTCCGAGATCGCGTCTAAATGTGGATTTACAACACCGTCTACCTTTAACCGCAATTTCAGGCAGGTAACCGGGATTTCTCCCAGTGAGTGGCGCAAACGGCCGGAAAACTATGAGCAGCAGCTATTAAAATCATGGATTCATTCGGAGCAGGGATGGTAAAGCCTTGTTCCTATATCAAGGGGGGAGAAAGTATATGATACCGCAGCCGCGTAATATTGTATTGACGGGAGGAATTGTTCCGGAGAATACGAAGACCAGGGAAAGGCTCTGCCCGGGGCTTAAAGAGGAAGAGTACCGTATTCTCGTACGGCCGGAGGAGATTACGCTTGAGGGAGGGACGGCGACAGGGCTTTTTTATGCCCGGACAACGCTTGAGCAGTTAAAGCTGGTTTATGGAGAAATGCTCCCCTGTATGGAGCTTACGGACGCTCCGGCGTATCCGTACCGATCCTTTCATATCGACTGTGCCAGACACTTTTTTTCGGTGGAGGAGCTGAAAAAAATGATCCGTATGTCCGCAGAATTCAAGCTGAATTATTTTCACTGGCATCTTTCCGACGATCAGGGGTGGAGGATTGAGAGCAGGCGTTATCCGAGGCTTCACGAGATCGGATCAGTGAGAAAGGGAGATCATTTTGGAAATTATGCGTCGGAGGAGACCGAGGGCGGATATTACAGCCGGGACAAGATCAGAGAAATCATAGAATTTTGCAGCCGGTACGGTGTTACCGTGGTACCTGAGATAGATATGCCGGGGCATGTGTCGGCAATTCTTGCGGCATATCCGGAATTGTCCTGCACCGGAGAGCAGATAGAGGTGGGAACGAGGGCAGGAATTTATAAAGAGATATTCTGTGCCGGAAAGGAAGCGGTGTTTACCTTTATCGAGGGTATTCTGGAGGAGCTTTTGGAGCTTTTCCCGGGGAAATATTTTCATATCGGGGGAGATGAAGCGCCGAAGGAGAGGTGGAAGAGCTGTCCGTATTGCCAGAAGCGTATAGAGGAGGAAGGCCTCAGGAACGAACAGGAGCTTCAGGGATATATGGAAAGCCGTATCGCAGCTTACCTGCTTGAGAAGGGGAGGACTCCGATTGTCTGGAACGAGGCCGTATACGGCGGAAATCTGGATGCGGGCGCGGCAGTGCAGATCTGGACGGAGGACCGGGATAATCAGATCAGGGCGCATCTGAAAAAAGGCGGAAAGGCTATTGTATCCATTGTTCCGAACAGCTACTGCGATTATCCTTACGGTATGCATTCTTTGAAAAATATCTATGAGCTTGACACGGCTCCCGCGGAATTAGGGGAATATGCCGATACCTCTGTATTGGGCATGGAATGTCTGATCTGGACGGAATTTATCCGGGATGAGGAGAGGCTGGAGGAGCTAAGCTTCCCAAGGTTTGCCGCTTCCGCCGAGGCCGGCTGGTGCGGCAAAGCACGTCCAGGCTATGAGGATTTTAAGAGGAGGCTTAAGAAGCTGTTTCCGCTGTTTGAAAAATACGGAGTCCGGGCAACTCCTTCTTATGGGTGGACACCTGACGGGGAGACGGCGGAACGGCAGACCCGGGAGTTTCAGGCGAATTTTTCTCAGGAAGATCGGGAAGAGGTAAAAAGGGCTCAGGAGAATATATAATTACGAGGAAATAAAGCTCCCCCGGAAGCGTGCAAAAAGCGTATTGCTTCCGGGGGATTATTTTAAGATCTAATCAAAATCAAATTTCGTATACCGCGTATTCATCGCCCCATACCGTGTCCGTACCATTTCATTTTTGGCAAGTACATCCTCTTCACTTCCGGTATACTGGCATCTGATGCAGTAATATTCTTTTTTGTCCTTGTCATAGAACATATCGATATCCAGATCCCTCATAAAGCAGGAGGGGCATCTGTAATTTAATTTGCCTTTTCCAGCCTGAGCCATGTCGCGAACATCTCCTTATCTGTTATTTTTTTCTTATATCCGAGCGTAAACATCGGCGAGAATGCATAGCCCTCTCTTATATAGCCCTCCGCGTCTGCCGACGGAGCCATGGAAACCTTTGTCTCGATTGCCGGGATCACGGCGGAAACCGCGGAAGCGCCCATAAGGCTTTCCTCGCGGCAGCGGTACTCATAGGAAATAGCTTTTTCTTCGGCTCCTTCGCATTTAAGAAGAATGCCGGTCATGTCCTCCGGATATTCGGTCGTTCCGTAGCAGGCAACCATATATTCATTTAACTCAACCTCAGCGTCCGGGTCGCTCATATCGAGGATCTTCCGTTCGATTTTTACAGAGCTGCTTCCCTCTTCAAAATATTCCTTTGTCTGAAGAGTAAGCGTCAGGCCGGAGAATTCAATGGTTACCGGGTCAAGAGTCAGGATCCTTGTGTTTCCTTCCTGCGAAAAATGTGCTTTTGTACGGCACAGGCAAAGATCGACCTCCTCGCCTTTATAGGACAGCTTTGCGCTTCTTATAGTACCCTCGCCCGCATAGTGAGTAAAGTATCCGGCGCGGTATTTTTCCTGAATGAGGAAGGGGTAGGAGGCATCCTGTACATGCTTTGTCCCGATGCCGACCTCCCATTTAAGCTTGGCCGCATACGGACGCAGATCGAAGATGGCACCGCCCTGATCCATGCTGACACCGGCTCTCATATAAGGATCCGTATACCAGAAAACCTGCTTGTCAGAACCGTAGAGAATGTCCCGCCAGAGGGCGCATTCCGGCTCCGTATAGGTCTTCTTTTTGCGGTAGTAGTCTGCGAATTCGGACATGGTCATGTCGATGAGCCTGCCTTCTTTTTTCAGGTCGCCGTAGTACTTGCAGCCGTCAGAGTAGGATTTAAGAAGCAGCTCGTAGGGAGCCTCCCAGCGTCCCATTTTATTCATCCAGCCGGGGCCTACAAACATCATGTTGTAGGAATAGCCGTTATTGTATTTCTCCTGTGCGCGGTACTGGTCGATCAGATTGTAAAGATAGGGAAATTCCCAGGTCTTTGTATCGTAGATCATTCCGCGAAGGACATTTTGCGGATGGGTTCCGAAGTTTGAGCCGTTTCCGTCGTAGCAGGCAAGCAGATCCCGCGACAGGTGGGGGATTGCGACGATACCGCTGTCCTCTGCTTCGTCAGCTGCCGGCGCGTGTGTATTTTGTTTAGAAGGGATCCACGGCGCCCACGGACCGCCGTCGAACAGCGTATACCAGGAATTGTTGCAGGTGTGGTAGGCCTTTGGTCCTTCCTCCCAGCAGGTAGCGATCGCGCATTTCACCATCGGATATTTCTCTTTAATATAGTTGGTAAGCTCAGCGTCCATGTAGTAGGAGCCTGTGGATTCCGGGTAGAAACCGAAGGTGTCATGGAATTTTTCAAACACATCATCTACAATGCGTTTTTTATCCTCCATGGAAAACATCCAGATGCAGAAGTCCTTTGTCTTGTACTTTTCACGGAATTCCTCACAGGGAAGCCCAAGCAGAGAAAGAGCAATCTCGTCTCCGTATACTTCATGGTCGTGTTTTGATATTTCTACGGCCTCTGCGTTAAAGAGGGCGGCATAGGTCATATGGATGGTGACCTTCAGGCCGTTTTCATGGGCAATTCTCTGCTGTGTCTTAAATATGTCCAGAGATTCTGTGAGAAGCTTTTTATCTCCGATATCCTCTTCCTTGCCGTGGCCCGTAACGGTGGCGGAGTATTCCGGCACCATCTCAGGCCTGTGGATTACATTAAGAATAAATTCGCTCATTTTTTAACTCCTATAGGTAATAATAGCTGTCAGAGGTGTCTTCAGATCATGGGATACATTGGTAATCAGTTCCGACTTCAT
>CAQNVT010000083.1 GCA_948844705.1 uncultured Dorea sp. | reverse complement strand
TCATGAATAAATGTAGTATGTCCCGGAAGATATAAAAATAATTGGGGACGTAGTATTATTAATTTTACTACGTCCCAGATTGATTTTACCCTGTCCCCAACTATACTTTTGCGTAGGTTACCTTGCACCCGGCTTCGGTGCACTGCTGCATGATCTCTTTTTTCTTTTTGATTTTCTGTGTCGCCGAATCTGTAATGATCCGGGTCATATCCTCAACATCGCATACAACGAAGGACGAGTACTGGTTTACCTTGGTATGATCGATCAAAACATATATCTCGTTCGACCTGTTAAGGAGCTGCTTTTTTGCGTCGCATTCTTCCATGGTCATATCCGTAAGTCCGTGCTCAAATGTGAAGCCGTGGGATGAGAGAAAGCATTTGTTTATCCGTATCTGCTTTAATACGCTCGGAAGCAGTGAACCGACTATAGAAAGAGCGCTTTTTCTCACCATCCCCCCGCACAGTATGACGTCTATGAATTTTGAGGACGTCAGCTGCAGCGCAACACTCATACTGGTGGTGACTACCGTGATCTTACGGTTCAGCAGATAGGAGCACATGTGAAGCGTCGTCGTACTCGGGTCGATGGCAATCACGTCCCCGTCCTTTACATAGCTGGCGGCCACCCTTGCGATCGCGCGCTTCGCCTCGATCTCATGATGGAAACGTTCTTCTATCGTGGAATCGCAGTAGGGCTTCAAAACCGTCGGGATCGTATTCTGCGCCGTCCCTTCCTCATTTACGTCTGCCGCCGCCTTATTTGCCGCCTTCACGCCGCCGTACACCCGCAGTGCCTCCCCGGACTTTTCCAGCTGGAGAATGTCACGGTATATGGTCATGTTGGAAACGTTAAAGTCTTTCGCCAGCTGTTCGATCTTCACACAGTCATTTCTGTTCAGCTGCTCTAATATCTTCTGCTGTCTGGTATAAGGCAGTTCTTTTATCTCTTTCATAATATCAGGGCTCTCCATTCATCTGCAATAAGATATCAGACACCTCTATTTTCCCTGTCCGTAATGATTCGCCACAAAATCCTTCATGAAAAGCACCTTGTCCTCCTCGATCACTACAGGCTCGCCGATAGCAAGTGCCTTATGATATATTTTAGCCGTCATTTCCAGCACCGTGCATACGCGGAAGGCCACGTCCATATCCGCACCCACGCATACCGCGCCGTGATTCGCCATCAGGCAGGCCGCGCCGTCCCCCAGCGCCTCTATAATATTCTCTGCCAGCTCATCCGTTCCGGGCAGGGCATATTCTGCACACTTTACCGTACCGCCGAGAAGCTGCGCCGCCTCGTCAATCACCGGCGGAATATCTTTGTGCAGGCAGGCAAATACCTGTGAATCGATCGGATGGGTATGTATGATTGCATTTACGTCCGGACGGCTGTTCATAATGCCTACATGCATGCCGGATTCAATGGTCGGCTTGCGGTCTCCCTCTACGACATGAAGCTCCTTGTCCATGACAACTATATCATCAGGTTCAATTATATCATATTGCATACCGGATGGAGTTAAATAAATTAAACCCGTCTCGGGATCGCGCACGCTGATATTTCCCCATGTTTCCACTGTCAGTCCTGAATTTAGCATTCTTATTCCGCATTCTACAAGATATTTTTTGTAATCCATATGTCAATCTCCTTCTACTATTTATTTGGATAATATGTTTTCACCTGAAGCGAATCTGTGATAATCTCTCTTAATCTTTCGTAGGAATATTCCGGGTGGAAATGCGCAAGCTGAACAACAGCATTTCCGACCGAAGAGCACTCCATATCACAAGTAACCACCGGCATGCCGATCTTGTCTGCACAGCGCTGGTTGATAAATGAATTTCTGGAGCCTCCGCCTACGACGAATACCTCTCTGTAAGCTTCCCCCGTACACTCCCGTACCATATTAAGAACCTGGGCATAGCCGTCGCCCAGCGACGCATAGGTTGCGGCCAGAATCTCCGGCCAGTCATAGTCCTCCGGCTTATCTTCCCCCGGATGAAGAAGCAGGTATATCTCCTCCGTCATGGACTCCGGGTTAAACAGGCGGTTGTCATTTACATCGAAGGTGGGCACCTCCCCCTCGTAAATGTCTGCCAGAGCGGTAAAATCATTCCAGCTTATCTTCCCCGCCCTCCTGCTCTCATACTCCGCCTTCAGCCTCTGCACGATAAACATTCCGGCCGAATTTCTCAGAAGATTTGTCCTTCCGAACGCTCCGGCCTCATTGGTAAGATTTGAGTTTAACACCTTCTCGTTTATGATCGGCGACGGGCACTGCGCGCCGATCAGCGCCCATGTTCCCGAGCTTACAAACAGATATCTTTCTTCCCTGGAAGGGATGGCCATAACCGCGCACGCCGTATCATGAGACGGGACGCAGATAAACGGGATATCATAGTCTATCCCTGCCTCCTCAAGCACCTCCGGCCGTATATTTCCCACCAGCTTTCCATGCTCGCCGATCTCGGAGAAAATGTCCGGGCTCACGCCTGCATAGCTGCACTGCTCCTCGCTGATCGTCATGTCCCGTACGTTTAACATCTGCGTAGTGGAGAGCTCACTGGGCTCGTTCATCATTTTTCCCGTAAATAAATATACGAAAATATCCGGCACGAGAAGTATTTTCTTCCCCTTCTCCAGCACGGACGGCATATGCTCCTTCATTCCTTTCAGCATATATACCGTGTTGATCTTATCGCAGAGGATCCCGGTGCGGTAAAACATTTCCTTCTGCTCTTCCTCTGACTGCCGGCTCATTTGCTCCTCGCCGATCGTATTTCTGTAGCACAGTGATTTTTCCGCAAATTCACCGTTTTCATCTAAAAGCTGAAAATCAATCCCCCAGGTGCAGATCCCGACGGAGTCAATCCTTTCCGCCTTCTTTGCCGCAAGAGAAAGGCCTCTTTTTAATATTTCAAATATCTGCGGCATGTCCCAGTAATAATATTCACCGATCTTAAGTATCTCATTTGGCTCCTGAAGCACCAGCTCACTCTCTACCTTCTGCCCGTCAAAACGGCACAATATGGTGCGGATACTGCTGTTTCCGCAGTCAAACGCCACTAAATTTAAGCTTCTTTCCATTTTCCTCTCTCCTAATTATTTTTACGTGGTAACTGTTCAGTTCCTTCACAGCTGCTTACGTGTACGAACGATAACCGCAAGCAGAAGAATTACTCCGTACAGTGCGATCACGATATAGGAATTTACCCTTAATATATTAAGCCCTGTCGCCATGCACTGGAACAATACGACCGCCCAGAGGATGCCTGAGACTCTTCCCTTTCCTCCGTTCGGGTCAATACCGCCCAGCACCGCAATCAGGATCGTACGCATCAGATAATTGGCCGCCGCTCCCGCAGACGCGGAATTTAATCTGGAGGACATAATGACCGCCGCGATTCCCACATAAACTCCCGAGAGCATATGTGTCTTAATCAAAAGAGCCGTCTCATTGATTCCGGAGTACTCCGTCGCGACATGATTGGAACCGTACATCTGAAGCCTTGTTCCGAATGAAGTCATCTGCATGATCACGATCAGCACCGCCGACGCCAGGATAAAGAAAATAAACTGCGTCGGAATCCCAAGTATACTTCCGTTTCCGATAAAACGGAAGGACTCCGGATAGCCCGAGAGCGTTCCGCCCTTCGTGATTCCAAGGCTGATACCGGTGAGTACCATCTGCATTCCGAGTGTGACCAGCATAGCCGGGATCTTAAACCGGGCTACGATCACACCGTTCAAGAAGCCTACAAAGGTGCAGACCGCAATGCAGATCACGATCGCGGCAAGCATGATCAGGACGTTTTCCCCGCCCTTCTCTATATTTGCCGCCATGAACATGGACATAAGAATAGAAGCCAGGTTGGCGGAGGCTATGATCGAAAGATCGATTCCCCCCACCAGCATCGGAAGCATCATAGCCAGGGTAAACAGCCCGATCTCCGGTATCTGTCTTGCAATAGAGGAAAAGGAATTCACGGACAGAAACTCCGGTTTCATTATCGCAAAAAAGACAATGCAGGCAGCCGTCAGGATAACAAGCATTTTATTTTCACTGTGAATTATCTTTTTCATTCTGCCGCACCTCCCATTTTCTCCTTCTTTTTCGACGCCAGAACCCGCCAGCCGGTGATACAGAAGCTGATCAGGATCACCGCGCCGATCACCAGGTCCTTCCAGTAGCTGGATACTCCCACAAGGATCATTCCGTTGCTCAGCAGGGCAACCAGCAATATGCCGAGAACGGTTCCGAATACGGAGCCTTTTCCTCCTGATAAGGATACCCCGCCTAAAACAACCATGGCCAGCACATCCATCTCATCCCCGTAGAGAGCCTCGATTGATGCCTGCTGGGAGAGGTAGCATTTGATCAGCGCGCCTATACCCGCCGTCGCACCGGTAAAGCCGTATACGAACAGGTGTACCGCCAGCACGCTTACGCCGCATCTCTTCGCAGCCTCCATGTTGCCGCCCACGGCATAGACCTTACGCCCCATCTTCGTCTTCTTCAGGATAAACCACGCGATGAAGAGGACGGCGATCAGTGTCCCGACAGACACTGCAAGGAGAGAGCCTTCCGTCTTCTGGGAAAACCAGTCCGGAAATCCGTGAAGCCTTACTCCGCTGGTAAAACGCATCATCAGTCCGTAAATAATATTCATTGTTGCGATCGTAATGATAAGCGTCGGCACGTTCAGTTTATTGACCAGCACTGCATTTATAAGACCGAGTCCCGCTCCCACTACGATAGAGATCAGGTAGATCATCACAAAATTCCCGCCCGAATTCAGCATATACAGGGCAGCCATATACTGTGCTACGGCCGCAACTGCCATAAATGAAATGTCGATGCCGCCTGAGATAATAACAAACAGACAGCCGACCGCGATCACTCCGTACGCAGAATAGCTTGTCAGCATGTCGAGGATATTTTCCGGTGTGATAGATTTTCCTCCGGTCGCTGCTGCCAGAATGATCACCAATATAATAACGACACATAAGAGCATAAATTCATAGCTCTTTAAAAATTTGTTTTTTGCTGCTTTATTATTCACCTAGCACCTCCCGGCCGAACTCGCCTTCCGTAATAGAGCTGCAGTCCAGTTCCTTTACGATTTCTCCCTTGTGCATGACCAGAGCCCGCGGACAATTATAATATACCTCCGCCGCCTCGTCCGAGATAAGGATAATGCTCATACCCTTCCTCGAAAGATCCCGGATCAGTTCATAGATCGTATTCTTTGCCGCAATGTCGATACCGTTTGTCGGCTGATCCAGGATCAGGATCTCCGGCTCCGTAGAAAGCCATTTTGAGATAACGATCTTCTGCTGATTTCCTCCTGACATCGCAGATGCATTGATCTCGGGAACCGCGCTTTTTATATGTAACTCGTCGATCCATTTCTGCGTAATGCTCCTGCAGCTCTTTTTATCGATCATGCCGAGCTTATTTTTAAGCTTATTTATAATAGAAATGATCGTATTATTTTCAATGCTCTGATTGAGAACCAGCCCCTGAAGAAGCCTGTCCTCGGGAACATACGCGATTTTATTTGCGATGGCGTCCCTGTTGCTCTTAAAATGAACCTCCTGCCCGTGAAGCAGTATTCTTCCGGATTCCGGCTCGTTCATCCCGAAGACGGAGCTTGCAAGCTCTGTCCGGCCTGACCCCAGAAGGCCGATGATCCCTAAGATCTCTCCCTTCTTAAGCTTAAAGGAAATATTCTTATACTGTTTTCCGCAGGTGAGGGAATCCACCTCAAGGATTACCTCGTCTCCATGTTCCACAAAATTCTGCTGATAGGATATCTCCTGTCCGCTTATCATCTGTGCAAGCTTTGTCTCGTCTACATCCTTATTTTCAAAGGTAGATATCATGGTCCCGTCGCGCATAACCGTAATACGCTCCGCGATCTCTATGATCTCATCCAGCTTATGGCTTACAAACATGATCGTCATGCCCTTCTCCTGAAGGCTCTTGATAATGGAAAAGAGAACATTTACCTCTTTTCTTGTAAGCGAGGATGTAGGTTCGTCCATGATAAGGATCCTTGCATTTGTGGCAAGCGCCCTGGCAATCGCTACCAGCTGCCGGTCGGCGATCGATAATTCCTCCACCAGACTCTCAAGATTAAGCCGGATATCCATACGGCCGGTGACTTCCTCTGCCTGCTTATAGATCTCTGACCAGTTAACTCCCCTGACACTCTTATCCTCGTGTCTGTCAAAGGCTATATTTTCCGCAACCGTCAGATTCGGAAACAGGCTTAAATCCTGGTAAATGACGCGGACTCCGTTATTCATCGACTGTCTTGCAGAACCGCCGCGCGTCTTCTTCCCGTCCAGTATAACCTCGCTTCCTTCATCCACATCGATTACGCCGGATATCACCTTGATCATCGTTGACTTCCCGCAGCCATTCTGCCCGATCAGGCAGTGTATCTCCCCGCGGTTTAAGTCAAAATCAACATCCTTCAGGGCATGAACACCGCCGTAATGCTTATTGACATGCTTTAATTCAATGATTTTTTCTTCCATGTTCACTCCTCACAATATACTCGGATTGTTAATTTCTGTTTAAAAAAAGGAGTGGAAGCAGCACGCCGCCACCACTCCTCTTTATACAGTCACATACACAAACTAGAAGCCGAACTCTTCCCAGTTATCTGCTGTAATTGTAATCGGATTGTCGATCCAAAGGGTCTTGTCCTCCAAAGAAATATCTCCCATATCCTCGATTGTGAAGGAGTCATCGATCTCATTTCCTTCAAGAAGGTGCTTTGCGATATAGCAGGAAGCATAACCGGAATCGGCCGGATTCCACAGGTACCCTGTCGTGATCGCGCCGCTCTCAAGATATGTAGAGCCTTCGCTTGGAATAATGTTACCTACAACCGTAACTTCGCCGACCTTCTTCTGCTCTGTCAGAGCCTCTGCCGCGCCGATCGGTCCCTGGCTTCCGAAGCAGATAAAGCAGTTCAGCTTATCATAGGTCTTAAGAAGATCCAGAGTAGTCTCACGTGCCAGCGCCGAATCCTCGCCGCATGCGATCCTGTCCGTACAAAGCTTCATATCCGGATATTTCTCAGCCAGATATTCCTCTACATGATCTGCCCATGCATTGTGAAGCGGAACAGTAAGGCTTCCTACGAAAAGCGCATATTCTCCGGAACCGCCGCAGCTCTTTGCCGCATCCTCGGCAACCAGCTCTGCAAATGCATCATTAATGATCATCTCTACGTCATAGTCTGCTCCCACCTGTCCCGGGGACTCTGTGGTCACTACTACAATACCCTTATCCTGTGCGGACTGAAGCACGCTCTCGAGTACGGTCGCATCGTTCGGAACTACACAGATCGCATCAACGCCTGAATTGATCAGGTCCTCGATGATGTTAACCTGCTCTGCCGCGTCAGCAGTAGACGGTCCCGTTACATATGCATTGACATTGTGATCCTCAGCGAATTTCTTAACGCCCTCTTCAAATACGCTGAAATAGTCAATGCCGACCACCTTTACAACTACCGCGATCTCATACTGGTCGCCGGAGTCCCCGGAGTCCTCGGAGCTTCCGCCCTCTTCCCTGGTGTCGGCATCCCCGCCGCCTTCATTGCCGCCTGAGCTGCAGGCCGCCAGACTCAATACCATGATTAAGGTGATGAGCAGTGATAATACTTTTTTCATAACTTGTTCTCCTTTCACGTATATGTTATTTAATGTTATGTTATAACATTTTTTATCATAAGTCAACATTTTTTCACAATTATCACATGTTTTATCACATTTCTTAACATAGAGTTATATCTCGGAAAATATTCTAAAAATAAAACAAGGTAAATAATAATGATCTCGATCTACGAAGATTTTTGCTTGAATATAAGCGGATATAGTGGTATATTATGATAAAGGGAAACCAAAGGAGCGGCTACCCTCAACAGCTTTTGATTTTACCTATGTATTGAGCATAGGCAGCCGTCAGCTATTTGCGGTAGTTGGCGGCTATTTCTTTCCCTTAAAGATTGTATAGCACAATCCGATCAGGGCGCAAATGAATATTCCAATCTGAATCAAATCAGAGTATGTAACATACATCGGCATCCCTCCTTTTTCTTATATCTGGAGGGTTAGCCCCTCCGAAAAATCAGAGGGTAAGCCGCCGGCTCTTTAGTTTCCCTATGGATAATATAGCATGTTTGTTGATTTATGGCAATTGTAACATTCAAAGGACTTTTTTCACAGCCCCTCTCCTTTTTCTAAAGCCTCCTGTCTGCAAAGCTCTTCAAAATCATGGATAGCATCCTCCGAGCCCATCATCCAGAGCGTATCCCCCGCCTCTATGATCGTGTTCGAATCAGGGAGCTCAAGTATCTTGCTGTAAGGTGTCTTCAGGCCTACGATCAGGCAGTGATAACGGTCCTGAATCCTTGACTCCCGGATCAGCTTGTCACAGAACGAATCCGTCGGCAGCACCTGATACTCGATACAGCTAAGCGGCGACTGTTTTTCCGTATCTCCGTAGCCCAGGAAATCCTTAAGCGACCCTACGGAATACTTTGCCCCCACTTCCTGATAATCGCGGAACCGGTCGAGCGCTTTTGCCACACCGACCGCAAATACGCGGTCGCCTGCAAATACATGCGTACTTCCTCCCGGCACAAGGATGATCTCCGTCTTTCTCTCGATCTTGATAATAAATACATTCTGTCTGCGTCCCCAATAAAGCTCCAGAAGCGTCTTTCCTGCGTAGTCTGCATCCTTCGGGACAACGAAGGACATAACCTTATAATCGTCTTCAAAGCTGTCCACAAATCCCGGCATACTGATCGTTGCATTGGACTCTGACATACTGGCAAAAAGAAAGGTCGCTCTGGTAAGGGCTGAATACTGTTTCCTGGCACGGTAATCCATCAGGTAGAGAGTCACTCCCACAACCATCCATGCCGCAAATATCAAGGTTGCCGCACTGCCCATAAAGACCGGCTGCCCCGGCACAAACAAAAGGACAAACAGCCCCGTCATGCAGACCGCCGCAAACCATGCCATCGGAAGCCCTCCCGGAATCTTATACGGCCTTTTTAACGCCGGCTCCTTCTTCCTGAGAATAATCAGGGAAAATGCCGTAATCATCCAGCTTGCAACATAACCGGCAGCCGAGAAGCTGGTCAGGGCGCTGATCAGGCCGCTTCCTAAAAATGGTCCGATCAAGGATGCGGCCAGACTGACCTTCAGGGCATTCATCGGTGTTTTATATACCGGATGCTGCTTTGACAGGCTGAACGGCACGATACTGACCCTCGCCATCGCCATAAGAATCTGGGAGGACAGGACATCCATACGGCGGACTTTATCTCCG